>LNJC01000003.1 GCA_001587575.1 Candidatus Methanofastidiosum methylothiophilum | reverse complement strand
ATCTTTTCTTTCAAATATTCTATTTCCTACTCGGTCAAATTCTCTATTTTTCTTTACAGCTATATTACAAACTCGACATAGAGAAAAAAGATCCTGATTGTTATGTCAACTTGTTAAAATACTCTATAGGTGATGTTTTTCATCTTAAAATAAAAAAAGAAATCTTCGTCATAGTTATTATAGTATCTATAGCGAATATAGTCTTTTGGGTAAAAATGGGCACTTTGTGGGTGGGCAATCTATGGGGCTATACAATTTCAATTATATTTGCTATTTTTATTCTAGCATTTTCATATTTATATATAAAATCCAGAAAAACTTAACTCTATCGAGGCAACAGGTAGAGGACACCATCACGACAAACTACACCTACAGCAACATGATGAGGCTGCTCTCAAAGACAGAAGGCACATATAAAAAAAATTAAAATATTTTTTCTACCCTTTGGTCCATCTCTAGTTCTCTCCCAGAGAAGCAACCCCATTCCTCTGTTGGCCCTAAAACTAGGCCGTAGTAGATTATGTCGTTCTCTGGCTTGCCATTAATTATTGAGCCGCCTGTCTCATCTTCAACTCTTCTTATCTCAGAAACTTCCGTTGCAAAAAAGTGCCAGCCTGTTTCGCTCTTCCAAGCGGCTATTATTTCGTTTCCACAAACAAACTTCTTTCCGTTCATTTCAATAATTGCTGCCGTTTTGCATCACCTGATTGTATTCTGCAAAGGCTGGACTAATACATTGTCGTGATATAACTCTAAAAATAGGGCCAGAAATTGGATCTTATTTTTAAGGCCAGATAAATATACATCAACGTTTAATATATGAGAAATTAAAAATTATATATCAGACTTTATTTTATCTTCTTTGTTTCTTCTCTAATCCTTTCTTTCAAATCTGGGTCAGAGTCAATAACTTCAATGAATTCTAAAAACGTGTTGAGGTTTTTTATGAGTCCAACGTCTTTTTCAGCGCATTCAAAAAAGAATTTTTTTAATTCCTTTTCATGTTTTTCTATTTCAAAGATTTTATCTTCCTCTAATGACATGCCGCAGCGGTAGCAGAACTCTGATGTAGGGCCGCAGTTCTCCTTGCATCTTGGGCATATTAAGGGTTTTAGGGATTCTTTTTCCTTTTTTTCATCAGTTTCAAATCCATAGACCTTGTTGTATATGGCCTTATCAATATCCCTCCCTGATAGGTGGACATATATCCTTGGCATGTCTGAGCCCATCTGCCAGCCAAGGTAATGGCACATTTCTGACTCTGTGAGTTTTGAAGCCAGATGCGTGGCACGTGCATGCCTCAAAAGATGCGGGGTAATCTTCTTTTTTAGTCCTGCATTTTTCACCGCCTTTTTCAATACGAGACTATAGACATCATAATAGAGGGATTTGCCATAATTCCTCATTCCTAGCCCAACAAAAAGATCTGTATCCTCCCCGGGGCAAGGATGCATCTGCATCCAGTTCTTAATGTAGGATTCAGAGAAAACAAAAGGAACTAGCCTCTCCCCAGTCTTTCCACTAACTTTGACCTTGCCACCAAACTTGTTGAACTCTATGTCCTTAAATTTAATTGATGCAAGCTCCCCTACCCTAAATCCACCTTCATAGAGGAGTGCAATCATGGCCTTATCCCTGGGATGCTTTGCTGAATCAATTAACGAGAATACTTCATCCTTTGTGAGAATATCGGGTTTTCTATCAACTCTTCTGTTACCTCTTAAGGGTTCAATTCCTTCCCATTTTTCTCCTTTATACCATTTGAAGAATCTTCTAAGGCCCTTCTGGAATTCATTTTTTGTATGAAGGGATATATCTAGCATTTCAATTTTTTCAAGAACTTCTGTCGTATCTTTTAATCCCCACTCAGAAAAAGGCTTATCATTGTACCTCTCGCAAACTAATCTTAGCGAAGAAATGTATCTGATAGTTCTATGCAAGCCAATCCTCGTGGCTATTAGGTAACTCTTGAATTCCTTTATCGCAGTTTTGTTTTCTTCACAGATGTTTGATTTTTCCAGCAGAGCCATTTGATTCTCATATCTTATTTTTCCCTTGTGAATGTCCATGACCCTAGCATTTGGTAGTCAAGATATATACATTATCCTTGGGATTTCGTATTTAATAAATTGGCTCCCCCGGGGCTTCCTATTTCTAATTGTATTATTCAATAGCATGTTTAGAAATAATAAAAAAACTAATAATTAAAATATTTTCAAATTTTGGCGAAGTATCTTATTTTTTCTTTGTTGCAGGCTTTTTGGCTGCAGGCTTCTTTGCCTCTGGCTTTTTTTCTACCTTCTTTTCTTTCTTTTTTTCTGCCATAATTTCACGCTCAGTAGTTATTAACTACCGTCATCTATTATGCACTTATACTATATAAAGTTATTGGCTACCACTACCTTAAAATGATAATAACAATCCATAATGAGCTTTCATATACTTCGATATTGATAAAACATTGAATCGAGATGCCCCTTTATTTTGAGCAAGGATTAGATTTATGGATTATTACTTTGTTTAATTTATTTATTTTCTATGAATCCCAAATAGATTATTCGTAATCGTATCCAATGTTTTTTTAAATTTATATAATCACTTGATTTATTCTTTATTTATTTATAATTAATATTAAATATCATTTGATATTAAATATAAACATGAATGAGAGCGAGAATATAAAATACACAAATCAAAGAGTGGAAATATTAGATTTTCTTCAAAATAATTATACTCATCCGACAGTAGAAGATGTATACGAAGGTGTAAAGAAGAAATTAACGCGGATAAGTAAAGCAACAGTATATCAAAATCTTAAGTTTCTTGCTAGTAAAGGTTTAATCCAGGAAGTGAATATAAAGGGAGTTTCAAGATTTGAGCCAAACATAAAACCACACCACCATATAATATGCAAAAATTGTGGATCAATAGTCGATTTTGAATCAAAGGAATTAACTGACTTTTCGTTAGATCTAATCAAGAAAATGAAAGAATTTAATATCGAATCCACAAATACAAACTTCTTTGGAATATGCAGTAAATGTAAATAAAATCTTGAGTTGAAACAATGGAAGTTATAGGAAATGTAGGATTTGCACTCCTACTAACTACCGTAGCTGGACTTTCCACAGGAATAGGTAGTTCAATTGCTTATTTTATTGATAAACCTAAGACGATTTACCTTTCTTTCTCATTAGGATTGTCTGCAGGAGTCATGCTTTATGTTTCTTTTGTTGAACTTTTGCCACAATCTCTTGAAACAATTGGGGAATTATCTGGTGTAATTATTTTTTTCCTAGGAATCCTTTTCATAGCAATAATTGATATGGCAATACCTGAAAAAGAAAATCCACATTCATTCAGTGGATTATCAGGGGATAATTCTAATAAAAACAATAAAGGTCTAATGAGGACTGGCTTATTTACTGCTCTTGCAATTGGAATACACAACTTTCCCGAAGGTCTAGCAACTTTTGGAACTGCACTTTCCAATCCTGGCCTTGGAATTGTCATTGCAATAGCAATAGCCATACATAATATTCCTGAAGGAATATCTGTATCTATCCCAATATTTTATGCAACAAAAAGCAAAAATAAAGCATTTGCATACTCTTTTCTTTCAGGTGCGGCGGAACCAATTGGAGCTTTGACTGGATATCTTTTATTATTACCATTTTTAACAAGCTCAGTTCTATCGGCATTATTGGTATTTGTAGCCGGAATTATGGTCTATATATCGGTTGATGAACTTCTTCCGATGGCACACCAGTATGGCCATAGTCATACTGTAATCTCTGGAGTAATTCTGGGAATGTTAATTATGGCATTCAGCCTAATAATTTTGTAGATGCATATTATTTAAATATTAGAGCAGTTATAATTAATACAGGTGAGAACATGTCGATTGTAGATGAATCTGTTCAATTATCAAAGAAAAACATTGAGGTTATCTTAAATTATCTTCCTTATTTTGAAGATACAAGCCAGAAATTTTTTGACATAATCAGTCCCAAAAGAGAAGCTGGGAACATAGTTGAGTATATCTATGTTAAGTATTCGGCAAAATTTATGGAGTTCTATCGAGAGTTGCACGAACAGGGATTTGTTACAAACTTTAACTGGCTTGACTCAAATCCAAATTCAGATGATTTGTCCCCTTATTATGAACTCTTAGAAGATGCAGATATCTTGACTTTGAGAAGACTTTTCACAATGATTGTAAGACACGATAAGTACAACGAAGGATTCTTTGCCGATGTCATTGAAAGTGGTCTCCTTTTACAAATGCTCAATAGATTAAAATTATTAAAAGAAGAAATGGATTAAGTATATTGGGTGTATAGATGGAACAATTACTTTGCCCAAAATGTAGGATGGAAATTAAATCTAATTCTGATTTCTGCAATAAATGCGGACTTGATTTGATAAAAATTAATGAGTTAATACGAGATGGGGATAAGTTCCTTAATCAGGAAAAATATCAAGATGCCATTACCTGTTATGAAAAAGCAATAAAGCTAGGCAAGAATAATGATCTTGCTTGGTATGGCAAGGCAAAAGCACTTTTGAAGCAAGGTGAAAATTCAGAGAATGTAACGTTATGTGTTAAGTGTCAACTATGTCCTGTTTTATCAGAAGCTTTCTACGAAGATGCAATAAAGTGTTATGATAATGCAATTAGGATTAATCCTAAATTTAAAGATGCTTGGCAGGGAAAAGGGATGGCACTTGAAAAATTGGGAAGGTCTGAAGATGCTAGAAAATGTTTTGAGAATTCAAAATAGGTAAAATAAGAAAAAATAACTAACCATAGCGAATTTTTAGCATCAGTACTATAAATACTAAAACTAAGGAAACTCCATTAGCGATTATAATTGGAGTATTAGAAATTAATATCCCATAGGAAAACCACAGCAATATGCCAGTGAAAAAAATGATATACATCAAGAGAGATATGTCCTTTGTTTCTTTATATTTCCAAGTTTTCATAACCTGAGGTATAAAAGATATGGTAGTTAGAGTTCCTGCTAGTAATCCTAGAATAGTTATTGGTTCCACGACATCTAGACAATAAACCTAGCTTAAAAGATTTTAGTAATCTAAAAATTAATTCAAGCATGACTTTAATTCTAAAATACCTTTTTCTTATTAGTTAATTTTATATCTGATTGTTTAGATTTGTCATTATGAGTATAGGGGAAGAGTTAATCCTTGTAGTTGATTTTGGAAGCCAGTATGCGCATCTAATCGCGAGAAGAGTAAGAGAACTAAAGGTCTATTCTGAAATAGTATTTCCTGAGATAACAGTTTCAGAGATTGAAAAATTATCTCCTAAAGGGATAATATTGTCAGGAGGTCCAAGGAGCGTTTATGAAAAGGATTCCCCTATTTTGAGTGATGAAGTTTTTGATTATATTATTAAAAAAGAGATTCCCGTTTTAGGTATATGTTATGGGCATCAGCTAATTGCTTTCAAAATGGGTGGCAATGTTAAAGGTGAGAAACGAAAAGAATATGGCATTGCGACAGTTGAAATATTGGAGTCTGAAGGAATATTCAAGGATTTAGAAAAAAAGGAAACAGTATGGATGAGTCACGGGGATCAGGTTTTTGATCTTCCTTCTGATTTTGTAATAACATCTAAGACCAATACTTCTCCGATAGCAGCCTTTAGAAATACTTCTAAGAAGATTTATGGACTGCAGTGGCATCCCGAAGTTGTTCATACAAAGAATGGTAAAAAAATTCTCTCAAATTTTGTGTATAATGTTTGTAATTGTCAAGGTACATGGGATTTATCAGATTTCATTCAAGAAACTGTTATCAAAATTAAAGACAAGATAGGAAATGGGAATGCAGTAATCGCCTTGAGCGGCGGTGTTGATTCTTCTGTTGCCGCAGCAATAACTGAAAAGGCAATCGGAAATAGGCTTCATGCAGTTTTTGTTGACCACGGATTATTGAGGAAAGGAGAGGCAGATATAGTATCTAATGCATTTTCTGGTCATGACATTAACTTTAAAAAAATTGATGCAAAGAAAAGATTTTTTGAGAAATTAGATTGTGTTTCTGACCCAGAGAAGAAAAGGATGGTAATAGGTGAAGAATTTATCAGAATCTTTGAGGAAGAGGCAAAAAAAATTGGGGCTGACTTTCTTGTACAAGGAACTATTTATCCCGATATTATTGAAAGCGGAAGATCCCAACATGCAGATACAATAAAGTCTCACCATAACGTGGGAGGACTTCCCGACTCAATTTCATTTAAGGAGATAATAGAGCCTTTGAGGGATTTATATAAGGATGAGGTCAGGGAAGTTGGAAGAAAACTGGGTCTCCCAAAAAAAATAATAGATCAGTATCCTTTTCCAGGCCCTGGGCTTGCAGTTAGAATAACAGGTCCAGTTACTGAAGAAAATATTAGGATTTGCAGAGATGCATCAGCTATCGTAGAAGAGGAATTAGAAAAAGCATCAATAGAGAATATATGGCAAGCATTTGCAGTTACTTTAGAAGACAGAGTTGTAGGAGTTGTTGGGGACCAGAGAAAGTTTGGTAGAATTGTAGGACTTAGGATAGTGGAATCTCAAGATGCAATGACGGCTAACTTTAAGAAACTCCCTTGGGACTTATTGGAGAACATATCTACGAGAATAACAAACGAAATTCCAGAAGTAGTTTCTGTAGCATATTTCATAAGTCACAAACCACCTCAGACAATTGAACCATGTTAGTTGATTATTATGGTATTCCTTGAGATAAAGGACAACATTAAGTACATCTCTGTTGATACAAACATTGGCATCATAAAATCTGGTAATTCTTGTATTCTAATAGATGCTGGCGGCAGTAAAGATGATGGAATAAAGATTCTTAGAGTATTAGAAGAAGAAAATTTACCGCCTAATTCTGTAATCATAACACATGGGCACTGGGATCATTTTTATGGAATTACTAAGATAATAGAAAAATTTCCCAAATTGAAAGTCTATTCATCTTCAATAGAAAAGGCTTTCATTGAAAACCCTTATTTAGAATTTTATTCTTACTTCTCATCTACATCTCCCCTAAAGGTATCTGACACGCCTTTCGAATTTAGAGGAATAAAAGTCGATGAGGTAATTGATAAAGGAACTGTAAAGATAGATAATGAGGAAATGGAAATTATTCCACTATCTGGGCATTCACCTCTTGGTCTAGGTATACTATACAAAAGAGTTTTATTTTCTGGAGATTGCCTTTATTCAGTACCTTCCCTTAATATGTTCAAAATGCCTTTTTATACGGATATAGAGTCACAATACAGAGATCTGGATATCCTTTCTGATTACGAAATAGAGTATTGCCTTCCCGCACACGGACTTCCCATAAGGGGAAGTAAGAATTTTAAAAATGCGCTAATTGAAAATAGGAAAAAACTTGAATCTTTAGAAAAAATGATTTTGGATTTGATTAAAGAGGGAATAAGTGAAGAACAATTAAAAAAACAAATCGCTGAAAAACTATCAATAAAATTTGACTTCACAAAATACATTTATGTCACTATAACTACAAAAGCTTTTCTTCACTACTTATATAATACTGGAAAAGCTGATTTTGAGATTGAAGACGGCATTTTGTTATGGAAGAATTAACAGAAATCTTTTAAGTTACAATAATAGTTATTTCTTATGAAAAAATTAGGTGCAATTGTCATTTTTTCATTATTATTTATGCCATTACTTGGCCCAATTATGGCCGAAGCATCAACTTATGACGTTATTGTTGTCAGAGGAGATATCTTAATTGATTATACAGTAGCTCAAGCCTATTCTCAAAAGGAAAAGATACCTATTCTTCTAACTGATCCAAGAACACTTTCAGGATTCTCAAAAAGAGAATTAATGGGATTCTATGACGAAGGCGCAAGGAAAGTCTTGATAATAGGAGGTAGAACGGACGCAATTTCAGAAGAAATTGAACTTGAAATAGCTAATATTGGTTATGAAGTAACAAGGATATGGGATTGGGACAGGGCTGGCACAGCAGCACGTGTTGCGATCGATTTATGGAAATCCTCAAGAGAATCAGTAATTATTAACGGTAGTATTGAAGAGTCATATCTTATTGCTTCAAAATTTGCAATGAAAAGAGGTATTCCTATTCTTATCACAAATGAAAATAGCCTCCCCGCGTCAACTCAAGATGCTCTAGAAAAAATAAATGCAAGAAAAGTCTATGTTGTAGGTCCGATGATATCCGACAATGTTGTCAAAACTCTATCCTCAAAAGGTATAACGGTAGAAAGGCTTGGGAAGGACATAAATATTTCTGACATAGTTGATCTTAAAGAAGAAGGATTGAATTTACAAATAGATATACTTTCTTTGTTGGGTGGATTAATTATAGGGGCATTATCATTATTATTAATTTTTAGATTTAAGAAAGACAATTCGGTGCCGGTATTTGTTTTAACAGAGGACGAGAGAAAGCTTGTTCAAGCCCTAAAAAATGGAGAGGATAGACAAGAAAAACTTCCTGAAGCAACCAACTTTTCTAGGCCAAAGGTCACAAGACTAGTTATGGACCTAGAATCAAAAGGCATAATATTCAGAGAAAAGAAAGGAAAGACATATAAAATAAAGCTAGATAAACCCATCAAGGATACCCGATAGGAGGATTATCATGAAGTGTACATCATGTAAGAGAGAGATTACCTCAAATGAGCAGGCCGTTCAATTTCCCTGCCCTTCTTGTGATGAGATTGTAATAAGATGCGAAAGATGCAGAGTTCTTGTAAACAAGTATCAATGCAAATGTGGAGAGTTTGTTGGACCATAAGGTGTTTTGATGGCTGATTTTAATTTAAGTATAACGGCAATGATTATGCCAGATTCCCCTGATGTGGATATTGGAGTAATGAAAAAGGCAATTGAAGCGGCAATACCTTCCAATATGAAACTTCACAAAATTGAAGAGATACCGATAGCATTTGGCCTTGTATCTTTGAAGGTAATGTTGCTAGGTAAGGACCAAGCGGGCGGAACTGACGAACTTGAAAACAACTTCTCAAGTATCGAGAATGTAACTCAAGTCGAAATAACTGATGTCAGAAGACTTGTTGGTTAATTTTTTTTATTTTAATTTTATTCTACTTTTCTAAAACCACAACTTTTATAATGAATAAATATTAATAATAATTGGTGATTTAATGGGAGAAGATGTATATACTTATGAGAATACAGTCACCTGGAAGAAGGAGAAGATTGGAGAAGTAACGTGGGAAGGAAAACCGACAATTGAAGTTGCAACACCGCCCGAATTTAAAGGTCACGAAGGGATAATTACTCCTGAAGATCTTTTCGTTGCAGCTGAAAATGTTTGCATATTCACAACTTTTCTATCAAGAGCTAAGCTTGTGAATTGTAACTTCAAGAGTTTTAAAACTGACGCCAAAGGATTTTTAGAGAAAACAGAAACTGGTTATATTTTCACCAAGATAATTCTTAATGTCTATGTAACAGTTGCAACAAAGGAAGATATCCCACGTGCAGAAGAAGCAATAAAACTTGCAAAAGAACGATGCTTTATTGGAAACTCAATTAAAACTGAAGTCGAACTAAAGAGTTTTGTGGAAGTATCATAATATCTTTTTTATTCCACCTATTCCCTTTGATTTTGCTTCCCTGAAAATGAATTTGTCGCCTTCACTAAGATGGTAACTATTATATTTAAATTTCATTTTTATTAAAGCCCTATCCCCTGTGGATAGATACTCTTGATTGTATATCTTTTCAAATGTCACCGTTTCGGATATAGTTTCAAGATGGATTATGGGTTCATAGCCTTCTTTTATCCTAGTAGGATGATTTAATATGAAAACCTCGGCTAAGAACTCTCTTACAGATTTACTTTCCCCATTTTCATCTTTTATTACCATCCCTCTTTTTATGAGGTCAGCATCAATACCTTTAATAGCGATCCCAAGTATATCCCCAACTTCTCCCTTTGCTTGAACAAGGTGGTGTTGTTTAATTGACTGGCACGAAACAGTTTCATAGCTATCATTAACAGGGCCTAAAAGTAATTCTTGACCTTTTTTTACAATACCTTGCTTTACTCTTCCAGTTACTACAGTTCCAGCTCCCCTTACTTTGTAGACCTTATCAATGTACATCAAAAAAGGTTTTTTGTAAAGCTCATCGTTTGTTTTTTCAGGAAGATTCAAGAATAATTCATTTAAGATATCAACACCCTCTAAGGTTATAGAAGATGCCTTTATTATCGGGATCAAAAATCTTTCAGATACTTTCTTTGAGATATTTTGTGCAGTTTCTTTGTCCTTTACATTAAGCGGTACTTTTCCCACTCTACGTAAAAGCGTTGATACATCGGATATAACTTGCTTTGCATCATCGTAAGATACTTTGTCAATTTTAGTTATTACTATAATAAGGGGGATATCCATAGCAAGGGCAATACCCAAATGTTCTTTTGTTATTGGCGTGACGCCATCATCTGAAGCTACTATCAAAAGGACATAGTCTACTCTTTGTCCAAGAATTCCACGGACAGTAGTCCTAAGCCATGGAGCATGACCAGGACAATCAACAAATGAAACAATTTTTGTTGATCTATCAATTAAATCAGCAACTTCTTTTTTGTTTAAAGGATTTTTTAAGTATATTCTCTCATTACCTTTAAACCCAAAAACAGCATGAGTAATCTCAGCAGTAAGGCCTCTTTCAATTTCATGCGGAAGAAAATCCAAAAATATTCTAGTTTTTCCAACGCCATCATCTTCCATACCTGTAAGAAGCGTTCCAATAAGAGTTGATTTCCCGTGGTCTACATGACCAATAGTTCCAATAGTAATATGTTCTTTAATTCCTTTTTCAAAATTTGCTTCTTCAATCGTGATTCTCCCAAAAAAACCATTTTCAGTATATTTTTCTATTTCAACTATTTTAGCGCCTATTCCCTCCGCAAGTAGCTTTACAACCTCAAGTGTTTTTTCAAACTGTTCTTGAGACTGCTCTACTACACTTCCATCATCAGAAACACCTATTATATAGTAAGCTTTTCCGCCACCTGTTTTTAATCTGTATTTCATTTGGGCCGATAATCTTTCTCTTCTGTCCTTTAGAAGATGCTCATCTCCAAGGGCGGATTTAAACTCAATGTTTCGTCTCTCTCCTTTTTTGAGGACTTGGTGTATACTTTCCTTCATTCGAAAGTATTACCTTAAAATACCATAAAAAGGTAACTACTATTAAGAATTGGAAATCGGTAAGCAATATTTAGAATTATACATTTTTTCCATGATAAACTTTAAATAGTTAAATTTATAAGTTGTAATGTACATTAGCATTAATGAGATGATACGATGGTTGGCAATGATTATGATGACCTCAAAATGGAGTACGTCAAACTGAAGCAACAGCTTGATACCTTCATGCAGATCATGCCCCGAATGGGTTATAGCGGGCCTCCGCTAGAATCAAAGGAGATTGTAACGAAGCTCGATGAAATAAAGGAAATACTAAGCGCGGCAGCAGTTGAAGAAGGTGGCCCTTATGAAGACCCACTTGTCGGAAGACTTGAAAAACTTATTAATCTCTTAGAATCAAGTATGGCTGTTGAGGATTCTCAAGTTGAAGAAGATAAATTCATGGAATCCCTATCGAAAGTTGCCGTTACTATGGAAAAGGTAGCTGAGTCAATTAGAATTAACACAGAAAGACTTCAGGAGATGGAAAAAACCTTTAAAACAATGGGGGAAACTTATTCCTCAAAACAGGAACAGCCAAGAAGAGTATCTTATGTGCCTGAAGAGATCTTTGAAAGAAAAATAACTGAAGATGCAAAAAAATCAATTGAAGAAACAAAAGGCACAACTATAGAAAAACATGAAAAAATCATCGACGAAACTCTAGATGAATTCTCAGAGAGTGATTTCTTAAAAAAAGTAAATCAAGTATTGCCCGATGAAAGAATTGATACAATCTTCTCAAAAAAGTCTTCTGGATTTAGTCTAGATGAGCCAATTGGCGAAGAGCCTTCAATGGAAGAAATTTTAAGAGAAGCACAGGAGCTCGGAATCGACACAAAAGAGTTAATGAAAGACCTGAAAGGAGAGCCAACTAAAAAAGGAGGATCAATCTTTGCCCCAATAACACTTTACTTATTGGGTTTTGTGTGGCTTGCGTTTGCTATATTCTTTTTGTTCAATAATATGGGAATGCTTCCTCAAAATAATCCAATTTCCTCTGTATTTAATATTCTAAAATCTAGTTTCATGGGGATTGCATTTTACATTGTAATGATGATTACTGGGATACCGCCGATACTCTTTGGAACGAAAGCAAGAACTCCTTCTGGTTCAAAGGGGAGTGATAACGGTGTACTCTATATTGTTGGAGGATTATGGTTACTATCAGGTGTGCTCTTCCTAGTCTTCAAAGGACTTCCTGGGCTTCCTATACCAAATCTAGGCATATTCCTTGACCTTATGCTTTCACTGATACTCATATTCTCTTCAGCTCTTGCTATAGTAATGGGGACAGAGTTTTCAAGAAAGAAAATAGTAATGTAGGTTTGAGGTATTCGCAAATCAAAGAGTAAAGATTAAATAATATTTTATTATTTTTTATTATATACTCAAAGGTATTCCAATGGGGTATAAAATAATCAGAAAAAGAGGGCCAGTATCAAAAAAGGCTCAAGTAGAAGTAATTACAGTAATGTTAATTTTAGCTATTACCGTGGCCGCCGTTTTTGCCGCGTATCGATTTGCAGGACCACAGATTGAGAGGTCAAGGGACGTTTCAAGGATTAATTCAATGCAAAACGCTCTGTTAGAACTTGATAAAAAAATTAGAGAAGTTAGATTTGAGGGAGAAGGAGCACAACGTTATATTGATATTAATTTTGATAAGGGAAGTATACTAACTGACCAAAATAACGATACAATTATATTTTTCATGGACGCACCAGGAATAGAATCAGCACCTCAACAGATGGGAATGGATACTTATTTTACTGGGAGAGCAATTAATGTTAAACTTCAGTATGGTGGAGAAATTGACATTATTTCAAGATTTGAAGTTTTAAATGCAGGACAATATAGAATATACATAAAAAATGAGGGGGCAAATGATGTACTCCTAAGCCTTTCTCCAGAGATTCCAGTTACGGGGGATACATGGACCCTACAGGGTTATGTCTATGATAACACTGAAGGACAAAATGAAACTAGCCCCACAATGAACACAACTGGGAATACAATTGACCCCCCTCTTGCAAATGCCGAAATCGTTTTTATTAATGATAAACTTGAAACAATAGCCATCACTAGAACTAATTCTCAAGGAAGATATGCAGTTAGACTTCCTAAATCTGATTGGGTAAATGATTTGAAGTTGTACATACGTGTTAACCTTACCTCATATGTGATGAAAGAAAATGAAGGGCAAATTTATACTAAAACCGATTTGTATAAATTAAACTTTGCTAAAAATTTAGGGCCATGGATTGTAAATATGAGCGAATTCATAGCCGCTCCAAAAAATGATTTTGAATCTTATTATGATGCTAATAATTTTTTCAATATTCCAATGTATAAATTAACAAAACAAGATATTTTTGAATCTATTCCAATTGCCTTAGTTATGTACAATACAGAGAATTTTGATAATCTTTTATTCGATACTATGGATGCATTTGATGCTACTTCTGACAGTAATTATCACTGTAATTATTTCGTTTTGTATGGAAGTGTTGATTCCCCTGTTGGATTAAACGGAATTAACTATCCTGGAACAACTATTAATGTTCAGATGTACCCGATTAAGTGGCTTCTTGACCCTACTGAAAGAAGAAGCCCTTCAGAATATGGAACTTTAGATCCTAGGTTCGCAGAAATAGCTGCAATTGATGGCAATCCCGATATATTAAACTATAGAGACTTCTCGCTTATAATTGTAGGTTCAGGAGCTACAAATGATCCTAATTTATTACCAAAACTTAATTCTTATAGGGGCGATCTGACAAATTTCTTAGCCCTTAATAGGTTATCATTTAAAGGCGTGGACTACTCTAGAGGGCTTATAACCTTCGGGCAATTCTCAATTGATAGTGCCTCAGCAGAGCCTGACCCAGATAACGATAACTATTATCCTCATCCTTCAGTTCTATCAGATCTTGACCCCCCTAGAATACTAAATCCTAACATAATCACAGATGATCAGAACTCATCTGGAATCCAACTTCCTTCCATATGGATAAATGGAGATGGCGGGAAAATTGTCTTTTATTCTAACATAACTGATGTAAGCAGTATTATCCATGCGGGGGTAAATATTTATAGGGAAGCCGATGGAGTCCTTGTGGGGGGAAAATTCTTATTTGATAATGGTATTACACCAGATAGATTGGCACAAGACAATACCTTTTCTACAGAATGGCCAGTTCCAGGAGAGTATCTGGCTGGAATTTATCAAGTTAGATTCCAATCAACTGATGAGCAGGGTAACTTTATAGAACGCTCTAGTTTTTATACAAATAATCCTGCTTCTATCTTTAGATTTGAAATTAAAAAGGATGCAGTTCTTCCATCTAGTTCTGTAATAACTCCTATTATAACTTCACCTACAATTAGCCCCTATACAAGAATAGATTATTCTGCATCAGATGCTTTAAGTGGAATTGATAAGTCAATGTATCAGACTCAGGTTTTACAATTTGTAAATAATCCAATCTGGACAGATCCTCATAATTATTATTACTATTTGCCGCTTTCAGAGGGAGATTATAATTATTCTTTTGTTACATACGATCGAGCCCAAAATACACTTTTAACGAAAATTGAAATTCTAAGAGATAGGGCCCCTCCTTTGATTTTAAGTAAATCTCCAGAGACACAAGCCCTTAACAGTACACCAGTAATATTTGTAAATTATGATGATTTAGGTGCGGGTATCCTAGGATCGAGGCTTTATTTAGATGGAGACTATAAAATTTCAAGTAATACTAACAGTATTACGCATATCCCCGCGGCCGATATAAACGATGGAACTCATACTTCAACAGTATATATTGAAGATACATTAGGAAACTTCTTAGTAAATAATTGGAGTTTTTATTTCAATAATCCTGGGCCTAATTTAACAATAAGTCAACCTCAAACCTTCTTGACATTTACTAATCAGTCATCTATAAACTTTATCGGCTCTACTCCAGCAAGTTCAGCTTCATGGGACGTGAATTCAGTGGCCCCCGCTTTTTCTTTATCTCCAAATCCAAGTTTTAGTTTTAATGTAAATCCTTTGACTGTAGGATTAAATATTATCAGGGTAAAAGTAGACGGAGAGCCCACAGGTAGTGATCAGAACGATACTTATGCGACTAGGTGGGTAATTTATGATAATTCTAATCCAAATATTACTATTAATGCCCCTACGTCTGTTAATCCTCAAACTGTAAGGGCAGGAGGTAAAGCATATATCACTTTTACATATACTGAAAAATATCCGGCATCATACATAATTAGATTACGTGATGGCTCGAATACAATTTTAGAAACAGCTCCAAGAGTCATTACTACTCCCAATCTTAATTATGTAACTGGCGGTGGAACACATACAATAATGGATGAAATCGATATACCTTCTAATGTTATTGATGGTAATCTATATGGTATAGAAATAATAATGAGAGACCTTGCCGGAAACGAAGGTTCAAGTTTGCAATCTAACATATTAAGGGCTAAAAAGACTGGCCCTATCTTTAGTAATCTATCCCCTGGGCAGAATGATATAGTATCTACTACAGCTCCAATCACTCTAGACATCACAGACTCATATGCAGGCGTAGATAGAAATTCAATTAGAATGTTTATTATTGGGAAATCTTCTTCAAATGCAAGTGTTATTAACATGGAAGTAACTAATAACATTAAAATAGATCCGTTAGGCCTAAATGATTATAGAGTATCTTATACTCCCATATGGCCTTGGGAAAATACGTATAAGATTGAGGTTAGGGTAGAAGCATCGGATAAACTTGGCAATAGATCCCAGACTAGTGATTGGTACTATATCACAAGATCACTAGCCCCAACTATTAAGAACCTCTCTATGGAACACAGGGCTCAAGAAGGCGCTACAGTTTCTATGAATTTTACTATAGATCAATGCAAAGACAAAATTAAAGAAGTAGAAATATCAATTGGGAAAATTGGAAAAATAAGATATGCTATGCAATCTCCAGGTAGCTTAGTTCTTATAAGAGATGAAAGTTATGAATACTTACCTGGTTCCGGTACGATAAATGTCAATACTTCAGGTGTCTGTGCAGAAGGAACACAATATGTTTATAGCTTCAATAACATAACATTTACTATTCCTTACTATGCAGGCGATACTAATAACAAAATTTTTATTACTGCAATAAACGAGAATAATTGGGAGTCTACTTATGATTCATATATTATTACTTCTAAACAAAGATATAATTCTCCTCCGAATACATATTATTACGGGAAGTATTCATGGCTTCCAACATTCCAAGGCTCAGATCTATCGATAGGTAGGGTATCAACTGAACCAATTGGAGAGAGCTATAAAATCTATGGAGAACTAAATGATGTGCATAGAAATCTTCCTGTAATATACACTGCATGGCAAAACAGCAGAGGCCCTCCAGGAAATCCAAATACGATTACAACCCAGCAATGGTCAGGAGCTCTTTATATAGATAAATATGGAAATAGAATAGAGTGGGATCATGGGGACATGCCTGAAGGAGAATTCTTTTTTGGACTTGATGGCCAGGCAGCAACTTGGCCCCGTGGAAGGCCTTTCCAGGGATTAGACTGGCTTAATGATCTTAATCTTAATTTAAACATAGGCAATAAGTATAATTTACAAAAATCATCCCTAGAAAATCCAATTACTTTTAGGCTTCCAAACGAATTCGCAATGTGCACACACGGATATTTTGACATAAGAGATACTGGATGGACAAATAACAATATTATTTTTAACTTAAAGACATTTGATAAAATATATGAAGTAAAAGGGGATCCAAATGAGATACCTGTTCCAAGCGGACCTTTTAGGGTTACAGGAGGAACTATTTTTGTGCCCCAAGCAACGGGTGGGCCAGTTCTTATGGTAAAAGAAAGAAGGAATATATTCAATAATCTTGAATCTGCCATTATAGTAACAACTTTGGATTTGGATAGATACAAGAATAATAGAACTTCTATGGGAACAAATATGCATCCAAATGAGGTATATGTTACCGATGCAAGGAAATTGCAGCAAAATATCATTGTATATGCTTGTGGCCATGAAATATTAATAGATTGAGATGTATACATGAAAATGAGTATATTCAACATTAATTTTATTCACTCTAAAAAATCTCAAATGCATGTAGTTATGGCCATTATGCTAATTGCTATTTTACTTGCAACGACCGTATTTTTTTGGAGGACGTCAGAAGAGTTTTCTCAAACTTATTCTAAGCGTATCGATGAGAAAAGTTTTCAAAATATAGCTACTTATATTGAAAATACTGTAGCCCATAACGAAATTGCTTGGATTGAAAGAACTCTTGTCCAAACAAACATGACTATACCCCTTAAAGACGGTGGATTAATAAACCAAAGTGAACGTCAGTTTGTAGGGGAAAATGAATTTTTTAAAATAATCTGTATTATTTCTAACAATAACCAAGTTCCAACGTCATTGTCCTTATCCACTAAAGATAAAACTGGAGCAATCAAAGATACAAAGGAAATAAAATTAAATACAAGATTTTACATTGATGGAGATTATAATCTATATTCAAATCCACAAATTATAGAATTAAAAGACAAGAACATAATAGGGGATTTCTATTTATATAAAATTGAACCAATGGTGGCCGGCAGAGGTCAGGAATACATAGTTTATTTGACGCCAACTTTTAAATCAGCTGTAATCGGAGATGCAGGCAAACCTCCCGAATCCTTAGCAAAAACATGTTTTCTCTTAGAATACCCAAAATCCTATTGGTCTGAATATTATAAAGTAGTAGACAACGTTGAAGAATATTCTGTCTATCCTTCAAATTACTATATTGTTAACTCAAAAAAAGATGGGATTGATAGTAGGTATATTAATTATTATACTAATATTTTCATTCCCTCTACATCCGATATGATTGACTCTCTATCCCAAAATCCTACTAAAGATATCTTAAACAACTATATAAAAAGTGGGGGTTCTTTGATAATGTTCACTCAAAACCCCAATCAAAAAAAGAAATATGACTTCCTTCCAGTTAACGTTACCTTTGATTCTGGACAATATGATACTATTGGAGTTTCAAAACAGCATAATATAACTAATAATATTGAATCATATGAAATATCTGGAAGCTATTTTTCTGCACAAGGAACTATAGTTGAGCCTTTTGTCGATGGACCTGCAAATGAAATCTTACTAAGGGAGACACCATATGGGCCGTATCTTAATAATAATCCTTCTCTCATAGTTTCAACTTGGGGGGCAGGTAAAATAGTTACAACGTCTATTCCTGTGGATATCCATTCTATTGTAGATAATAAATTTAATGTATGTGCATGGTGGGATCCGGGACAACTCGGGAATCCTCCAGATTGGCATTTTAGAAAACGTCTTGAAGTCGATCCAGTAAATATAATTAGAGTAAATGAACCCATTGAGATTATTATTGACCCAACAGCCGATATTAATAGACTTGCAAAACAGGGTTTCTTAGATCTCGAAAGAGCTACATTAGATTTCGACTCAATTAGAGTTGTCGAGTTGATAGGAGGTAACTGCTCTCAGAACATTGAAATTCCAAGTCAAACATATCCCTATAGGCCAAATATGCAAGCTGCAGGTTATAGGAATTCTCCCCTAGAATTTCATGAGCATACTATTTTCTTTGAATTAGATAATCCAGTTAATATACTACTAGAAATGGAAGTTCCTTTTGGTTCACAATACAAAGATGAAAGCCCCTCTATTAATACAGATTTTCGTGTTTTTATTAATGAAGTCCCTGTTACAGAAGTCATAGAAGGCGGTAATACGCCTGTAGCAGGATACTGGAATCCTTTTGACGGAGGGCAAACGAACGGGCCCGAAAGCTTTAGTTGTACCTTACCTGCAAAATATTTCATTAAAGGAGATAATAAGATTAGATTATCCATGGAAACTCCCAACAACAAAGTCTTGACATGGTATCAGAATGTATTGTTTAGACTATATGAAAAAACACCATCCGGAAACAATCTTTTCTTTAGAGAGTATCCTCCCATATATGTTTATTTTTCAATGGGCGCAACCCCCTCAAACAATCAATCAAGAACAATACCCGGAACAAAAAGAATATACGATATATATTATGACATAGAAGAAAATGGAAAAAAATCTATTCCTTCTTATAGACTTACAGATAACTCCCTTAGTGAAAAATGGTCTGTTCAAGTTGATAATCCAGAATTTTTTCCTCCCTGGAACGATGGGGACAATAGTATCCTTTCTAACGAGTTTCCGGTGCTGTTAAATAATTCTTCGCCTTCTACAGCAGATGTGAACAATAATAGTATAATTGATGTAGTCATAGGAATGAGAAATGGAAATGTAAGGGCAATAAATGGAACAGACGGTGCAACGATATGGGAAAAAAATGTTGTTAATAATTTGCCTGTAGTTAGTTCAAGTAATACTCGGTACCTATATGCACCTACTGCAATATCGTCGCCAGCAGTATGCGACCTAAATAAAGATGGAGTTTTAGAGATAGTTGTTGGCGGTGGAAACATAATGGCAGAATTTGATCGCCGTTTAAATCAAAGAACAATTATAATTAGCACAACATCTTCTAATGTTTCTGTATTGGACGCAGCAACAGGAAATATTCTATGGAAATTCCCAATCGACGGCGCAATGCTCTCCGCACCTGCAATAGCTGACATAGATAATGATGGGTATGACGATATAATAGTTGTAGATACATATTTTACAAATCTTCAGTATGTACAAAACCAAAGTAGTCTTGTAAATACTAACATTACAATAAAAAATAATATTTATGCATATAGTGGTAAAACTCGTCAAAGACTATTCAAATTATCTGGAACACAGATTAGCGTATCCCCTAATTTATTTGCATATCGTCTTCCAAATTCTCCATACACCCCACAAATAATGATGCCCTCAACATCCCCTGCGATTGAAGATATAAACAGAGATGGGTATCTAGATATAATTTGGACTTCAGTTGATGGTAATGTATACATAATTGACGGAGTGAACTGGAATAATCGTGTTCTTAGAAATTTTACAATTCCGAACATCACTCCAAACATGCCCTTGGGTTATATTGTATCGTCACCTGTTATTGCCCAAACAGACTACTTAAAGAATTATAAAGATGTGTTGGTGTCTGTTATTGTAAACGATAGAGTAAGATCTTATAAGATAGATGGATCTACTGGTGAATTAACACAATTAAACATTCAATCAAACACTAACGATTTGATATCTGGCCACCCAGTAGTACACTCTCCAAATGGATTTCACTTAAGAGGGCCCCAGATGGTAGTTCCTGGTGGCCAGTATCTAATGATACAACATCTTGACCTTACTCATCAAGTAAGGGGCCGTATTACTCAATCTTCTTCTCTTACTTCCTCTTATGCGACACCCGCTATAGTAGAAGTGAATAACTATAGTACCCACCAAAAAAAATATGATGCCTTTTTCTTCGATTGTGTAATTGGCGCGGAAGACGGAAAAGTATATGCGTTAGCATATAGGGATACTACACAAGGAGATGATAATGGCGATACTTCTCTGCCTCCAAGTGACGACAATAAACTCAATAAACTATGGGAATATCCAACAGGAAGCCCAATTAGAGGTTCTGTAGCTGTAGACGATATAGATAACGACGGTAAATCAGAAGTAATATTCATGACTCACGATGGCCGAGTTATCTCCTTAAATGTTGGTTACCATTACACACGTTGGAATTTTTCAAGACACGATCTTTATGGGACTGCAAATACTTTGACTAATCTTACCCCCATAAATTATACTTTTTCTGAACCAGAAGCTATAGAGCTTGGAGATATAAATGATCCTTATGATGATAAATTTAGATTAGTGTCCAATTTCACCTTTGGGGCCTCAAATAATTTTCAGGCTTATATATCTGAAAAATGGATTAAAATAGATACCAATAGGAATAATTTGTTTTCTGATGAGAGAACTCTCAATGAAAAAGATATCACAAAAATCAATATAAATACTTATGAAGGAAGGCCAATTGAAACTAACTTAAACGTTGAATCTATTTATGGAGATATAATGGATAATAATTTTATCATTACCTTTATAGACAGGGGTATGATAAGACTGTTCAATAATATAATGGCATACACCTCAGCACCAACTAAGAACATTCAGATTGAAGAAGGCATATGGGTTAATCTAGATATACCAAATACTATCGGCACAAGGGAGTATATTATTCAAGGACTTGGAGACAAAATTCTAATATATGATCCTAAAAACGCAGACGTTGAGTACATTAAAGAGCTTAGAGGAATGAGTATATATGGAACAATTTCAAGTATTTCAAAAAATAAGTATGTTGTTATAACTAGTTATGGCGCTTATTTGTCACCCAATCCCCAGGAGGGTTAATAATAAAATTATTCGTTAAATTTAATCGGTCTAGAAAAGGACAAGATATAATAGATAATATAATAGCCCTTGGTATATTTACTATCGCTTTTCTTTATGTAGTATATATTGCTGCAAATTCATTGAATCCTTATCTAGAAAAAACTGAATATGTTGATGTTCAACTTACGGCTATTTCTTCAATAGAAAAAATAATGTCCGATCCTACATATAGTCTTCTTTCAAGAAATCATATACTATCCTACGATAAAATGGTCGACTTTGTATCAAATGAGGATACTTCAAGATACCCTTTTTGTCCTCTAGAAACGTCAACTAACAGCTATATTTCACTATTAAGAAAACTTGGTTTATTAGACTATTCAAATAATAAACCTGTTTATGATATTCAGATCTTGATATCTTCCACACATACAGAAGTTAATACTATAGGAATAATGACCTCAAAAGATATAAGTGATCTAAATTATTCCTTACCAACTGGATCCTCTCCTTCTGATAGTTATCCACCTCACTTCAATACTGAAACAGTCTATCTAGGAATTAGATCTTATGAATTCTTAATTATAGATATTGATCAAAATGGGGAATACGATCGTCTTTTTATTGATATAAACATGAATAAAAATTTTCAAGATGAAGTAACAAATGAGATTTATGGGCGTGATGAAGATAATAATCCAAAATTAGGATTTGTTAAAGGAGATACTTTCATACTTGATTCAAGAACTTATATTGTAACTGACATATTCAAATCAGGACAGGGGGCCCAAATCTTGAATATCGATGCTGCAGATATTGTTTTAGGGAGAGATAGAAGCTACTCTGACATTGTTCTTGTTATATCTAGGCTTGTCATGGTCGAAGAGTTTGGAAATCTAACTGAAAAGAGGCTTACTTTGATCATGTGGGAGGGAAATAGAATATGCTGATGAATAATAAATCAGTAATGAGAACATTCGAAGCAATTATTGCAGCAGTTATAATGATATTGGGAGTTTCATTCATATTAAGCGATTATGGAACGACATTTTCTTCAAATCCCTCTTGGGAAGTAATAAATGCCAGAAACTCAGCTGAGGATGTTCTTGTGATACTTGAGAAAGGTGTAGTTAATAATCAAAGTGAACTTGGATACTATATAAATGATAGACAATTTAGTTTACTCGAAACGAAACTTAATTCTCTTATACCTCCTGGCTATGCGTATAAATTTAATATATTTGAGATTACAAATATAGTATATATAAATACTCAAGGTGATGCAAGCCTTGATTCTGATAATCCAGGAGTTCTCACAAATGGCTATAAAATAGGTACTTTGTCTAATAATTCTAATATTTGGAAGTTTCATGAAACACAAACTGGGTGGCCCGGAGATTATACAATATATTTTCCTGACGGAGGAAGTGTAAAGATATATGGATTGTTATTAGTTGATTCAATAGACGAAGTTCCAGGATACGACACAGTATATTTGAAACTTGAGAGGGGTAATCCTTTATCGGCTTTAGATTTTTCGACCTCAACAACAAAACTTTCAAGTAGTACTCCTCTTAGGGTAGGGGATATAGTTTCTTTTTCATCTTACTCTAGCGGTACAATTTATGAATATACATTTCAAATATCAAATATTGCGAGAGATGGTAATTCTATTTCTTTTGCTTTACTTGATGAAACATTATACGTCGATTTAATTGGAACTAATACAAAAATAATCAATATTTTTAATGATACTTTTAGATTTACACTTAATAATACTGCCAGTGAAACTACACTAGATATTGAGAAAAAAATTGGTGAACCTAATCAATTTACAACTTACACCAAAGGTTTAAGAAGAGGAGATTGGACGGTTTTTGGGAATTATTCAGGAAATATTAAAACTTTATCTTTCGATGGAATAAATGGGCATATAATCATTAATCTTGTCCCTTATAAAAAGAGTATATTAAGTATAGAAAAGCCAGGAGAAATGGAATCAATAATTTCTGCGAAAAGAATTGTTTCTACTATGGACACTAGTAGCAATGTTAGAGCTTATTATGTATCTTTAATAATGGGGAGGAAAAAATTATGAATAATAAATCTCAATTCTTTATCTTTGCTGCAATCCTTGTAATAATTTCTCTTCTGGCTATTCAGTATTCTCTACTTTCTTACCGTCAAGTATCTCAATCAATAGAGGACATAAGGTATTCTGATATCCCTTTCATATCAAATTATATTGAAAGTTCATTTAGAGATACTTCAAAAAATGCTTTTGAAGAAATATATCGGACAGGAAATCTTAATTCAATACACAATGCATTTGCAGGGATATATTCTGCCCACTATGCTATCGAAGAAAAAGAGTTAAACTATTATTTATCGAAGCTGGACGTGGGTATCGAAGTTTCTAAATCAAGTAACATCACCTTTGATGATGATGTATTATTCATTGGCCCTTCTGTATTTGAAGTTGGAAATTTTAATAGAAAATTATTAGTTGACACGAGAAAAATATCTGACTCCCCAAAAAGATATTTAATGAGTTCTGACATAGGCCAGTTTGAAGTCGCCCCTTTGAATAAATTATCCGATCCTTCTTCTTTGAATCCATATGTGATTCATGGCGATGTAGAAATTATCTTCAAAGAAGGGAACTATTCTTCAAATTCAAGGATTGTGTATAATAATAGGGCATATACTTTTGGAGAATATAGAATAACTTACGCTGGAATGAACAATATTGAAAACAGAGCTCCTTTTGTAGAGAACAATTATTTGAATATCGCAAACGATGGAAGGAATTATATAACAATTTTAAATCAAAGTGGAAATCAAATAACTCTAGATGGCATATCTAGATTTTATGAAGGTGACGTTTTCTTATTAAATAATTACTTGATTAAAATAACGGATATTAAATATATTCCCAATGGACAAAGAGATGACTATATTAAATATACAATATTAAATATCCAGATCTCTTTACAAGAAACAGAAAGAAGAAAACAATCTTTTGACCCTAACGAATCTCCAGGATTAAGATACGGGCTAATAGATGTATTTGCAATTAAGGAAAATGGCATTAGAACTAATGAAATAGTAACAGGCGATACTGTAATTATCTCCACTTCTATTCATAATGATCTTGAAAGTGCAATATCTGATAAAGATATTAACGGTTCAAAAAGATTAGGAAGCTCATTAAAGATGTGGGAAATTGTTAATGTTTATTTATCATTAGACGAAGGTATTTTTGAATCTGAAGGTTCTAGATACAAAGTCAAAATAAATACTTTAACTAAAAAAATTGAAGGGATCTATGAATTGAGTGGAACTTCAGAAATACTGCTTGATATTCAAAGATGTCGTAGAGATTCAGTCGGAAGTTTAGCATGTGTTTCTGCATATCCAATTGAAGAAGGATTTGAGTTTAATCTAAGGGGAGAAGAATACGTTGTTAGGAGTATATCTACTACATTAGTTAGTTTCCTTAAGAGAAATACAGATAATTTAGAAGTCATAATAGATATCCCTCAAAATCCTGACTCTGGAGAATTTAAATTAGGCAGTAATACTTATGAAATAAGATTAGTTAGAGATGGATTAGGGAATGTCGATCCATACCAAATAATATTTGAAACCCTATTGGGCGAAGATGTATTATTGGAGATAGGAGATTCATTCGTTTTGAATAACTATGTTCTAGTTCTAGAAAGTGTCAATTTTTTAAATAAAGATGAAAAATGGCATGTTTATTTCAAATTATTCGATATGAAGTCAGAAATGAAACAATCCCCTGTTGGTAAAACAAGACTCTTTTATGGATGGAAAGATGGAGAATATCAAGTAGTTAATAAATGGAAATATGGATATAACGATTTAACAGATAAATTGATTATTCAATCCTCTAATCCCTCTTTTTCTAAAGATACTAACGGTACTTTAATAACTGATGATGGGCTACTTGCATGTTTTTCTTCTATAAATAGCCAAAACTTCTTCGAATATGATCTTTATTATCCTCAACAAGGACAGTTAGTTTGGCTTAGTGACACTAGAACATTATTTGAAGAGATTAATACATTTAATAAATATATTAAAATTAGAGTAGACGAAAATAAAAATGGGATTATAGACGAAAATGAGGGATATATCTATGTTAATGGATCTAATAAACTACTAGAAAAAGATATCTTCTATTGTGGGGGAGTTGGATTTCAGGTAATTTCTATAATCCCTTACCATAAAGATGGCATCGGAAGAGTATTACTAAAAAGAGTTCCTTACTATCAATATACTTCAATTTTAGAAAGGTCTGGAAGGATAAACATAGAGGAATTCACAACTTATATTTCTACATATAAATACAATGTAAAAAGACCGGGCGATTATTTACTAGTATTCACTTATTCCTTTGAAATTGACGGCATAAAAAAAGAAACTAGTCAATATTACAACTTTAAAGTGTATCAATAGTTATTTTTCCTTTCAATACCGATAACTATTTATATACATTAATAGAAACAAGTCATAGAGGAATGGATTATGAGAAAAAGAGGAGCTCTCAAAATAATAAAGAAACTAAAGGAATCTGAAGTTTTACTAGATAATGAGCCCAAATCTAATTATGAGAAGCTCAAAAAAAAGAGTGAAGTTGAATATTTGAAAAAAGAAGGGGCGTCATTAGGTACCTCTCATTCGTCTGAAGACATATTAACTCAGAAAAAGAAAAATACCTCTGAACAATTAAATGCTGAAACAAGCGAAAATCTCTCAAAAGAAATTGCATCTAATGTGGGTGCTGCGACTTTTGTTATATCTGGCCCTGTTACAATACAAGGAGGAAGACTCCCTTCTTTAGAGGAAGAAAGAAGAGTTATAATGAAGGATCAAGACATACTCGTAATTCCTCAGAAGTGGAAAACTCAAGATTATACAGGTTTTGACGAAAGACATCCCTTGATTGAACCATATGCATATGCAAGAATAAAATGGGACGAAAAAATATCAAAATTAACTTATCTAATTGAAGAGCCTGATCTTTCTGAACAAGAAAAAACTAGACTCATGACTATACAAGGCATAATCCAGGAAGAACTTGAAGTAGATTTTAAAAGTCTTCAAGAAAAGAGCGAATTGGTAGATTATTTAGAAAACAAGGCCTTGGAAGTCGTTGATGAGTTAAATCTCAAATTATCTCCAGATTCATTTGAGAAAATAATGTACTATTTAAGAAGAAATTATATAGGGCTTGGCCCAATCGAACCTTTCTTTCATGACCCCTTAATTGAAGATATAAGCTGTGATGGGACGGGAATACCAATTTATGTTTATCATGCAAAGTACGGATCACTACCTTCAAACATAGTTTTTAAATCAGATGACGATGCAAACAGTATCATTATAAAGATGGCACAAAGATGTAATAGGCATATATCTGTTGCAGAGCCTTTACTAGACGGAAGACTTCCAAATAACTCTAGAGTTCAGGCTACATTTGGGAGAGAAGTAACTCAACACGGGCCTACTTTTACAGTTAGAAGATTTAAAACAGACCCAATGACGCCTATACAGTTGATAAAATACAAATCGTGCCCTCCCAGAATATTTGCTTACATGTGGTTGGCGCTTGAACATGCATACACTGCTTCCACCATTATTTCAGGGGGGACAGCAACCGGTAAAACTTCTATGTTAAATGCACTTGCCATATTTTTACCGCCAGAAGCTAAAATAGTTACTATTGAAGACACACAAGAATTAAATCTCCCCCAAGAGCATTGGCTACCTGCTGTTACTAGATCTGGATTTGGAGCTGTCACTACGGAAGGAAAGAAACAGGGGGAAGTGGACATGTTTGACTTACTAAGGGCATCTTTAAGACAAAGACCAGATTATCTAGTAGTTGGTGAAATTAGAGGGGCTGAAGCAAATGTAATGTTTACTGGAATGGCCACAGGTCACCCAGGAATGGGAACAATACATGCTGATTCAATGGAAGCTTTAATCAATAGACTTACCACAAGGCCGATTAATCTTTCTCCAGCACTTCTTCAATCATTAAATATTTGTTTCTTATTAACTCACGCAAAAATCGAAGGAAAAGCGATAAGAAGAGTAAAAGAAGTAATTGAACTAACAGGAATGGACTTGAAAAAAGGGGAACCTATCTATCAGACTGTTTTTAGATGGGATCCAGGTTCTGACGAATTCATATATGATGCAAAAGAGAGTAGTATTGTAAAGAGAATATCTGTTTCAAGAGGCATGACACAAGAAGAAGTCTGGGAAGAAATAAACAGAAGATCTCTTGTTCTAAGCTGGATGGCTGAAAACAATATAGTTAATTATAGAGATGTAGGGAATGTAATAAAAGAATATATGAGAGACCCTGATACTATACTAAAAAAGATAAAAAGTTGAGCCTATGCTAGGCAGAAAAAAAGAAAAGGACCTTGAAGTCCAAGAAATCGAAAGATACGAGAAAAGGGGCTTCTTTGTGAACTATGGGAAGATGGCCCATAAAAGATTTGGCTTTTTGGTAGATAAAAGGCTAAAAAATTTTGAAGAACTTCATGTTCCTTTAAGAAAGGGTGACATCCCCCTAAATCTTGGAGCTTATGTGAGTGCAATGATTCTTACTACAATCATTGTAGGGATGATTTCTTTAGTTATTTCTATAATTACTGTGCCCCTTTTTTTAGGAGATTTTGTAAATGAAATTATTTCTCCTGGCAGATCTGTAGACATTACTTTTGATTTAGTGTTAATCATTATTATTTCATTATTAGCAGCATCTTCTACTTTTTTGATATTCTGGATTTATCCTTCTTTTAAGGCTAGTGAAAGATCTAGAAAAATTAATCTTGGATTGACTAATGCCGTTAACACTATGGCAACAATAGCAGGAACAGGAGTGCCTCCAGCTGTTATTTTTTGGTCTCTAGTAGAATTTAGGAGATATGGTGAAGTATCAAGAGAGTCTGAAAAAATATTAAATGATATTGAGAACTTTGGCCTAGATTTAGTTCAAGCACTTCAGAGGGCGGCCAATAGATCTCCATCTCCATTATTTAGTGAACTTTTATGGAAGATGATAGCTACAATAAGGACTGGGGGAAATCTAAAAGAGTATTTGTATATTGAAGGAAATAGGCTAATGGAAGTTGAAAGAATGAAAACTGAAGCTGCAATAGAAACTATTGGTTTAATTGCAGAAGCTTATGTCACTGCTTTAGTTGTTGGACCAGTATTTATTATAATCATGACAACAATAATGGGTATTATGGGAACCCCAATGTCACAAGTAAATTTGATTAATAATATAGTTGTATATTTCGGACTGCCAGTTGGCTACGCTGTATTCATCATAGCAGTAGATCAGGTAGCGCCCAAGAGGTAAAAAGGTGTAAGTTTGAGAAAAAAAAATTATAACTTGTACATAATGATTGGCAGTATAGCCTCTGGATTAATCTTAGGATTAATTGGATTTTTTGTTTTGAATATGAGTGAATTGGCCATTGCAGGAATAGCAGTTGCAGTAGGCCCATATCTTTTTATTAAAATGAGAGAACAAACATGGATTAACGAAATAGAAGATCAGTTTCCAGAGTTTTTAAGAGCATTGGCAGATTCACAGGCTGCTGGAATGACTTTACCCCAAGCCATAAAGATGGCGCAGGAAGATGATTACGGAAGACTAACAGACGAAATAAAAATAATGGCCTCAAAGATTTCTTGGGGAGTATCTTTTGATGAAGTTTTGACGTCATTTGCAGACAAAGTAAAAAGTGAAAATGTTCAGGGAACAGTATCTCTTATCGTTATAGCCCATCACGCCGGTGGGAATATCATCAAGATATTAGAGTCTGCAGCCGAAAGTGCTAGAATGATGAGGGGGCTTAAAAAAGAACAGGCCTCTAAACTTGGCCAATATACCGGTATTATCTATATTTCTTATCTAGTTTTCTTGTCTGTAGTATTCTTACTTCAGACTCAATTTGTAGAAGTGTTCTCAGGGATTACACTTCCAACAGCTAAAGAAAGTATTAATCAAGAAGCATTTAAGACAACATTCCAGAACATGTTGATTATTCACGGAGCTTTATCAGGGCTCATGATTGGGAAAATGACAACTAACTCTTTATTTTCTGGAATTAAACATAGCATAATCTTAACTGCAATAGGCTACTTGACATTCAGATTTGTTATTGGCTCTAATCTTCTATCTGGGGTTCTTGGGTAGTATTTTTTTCTATTCCCCATCTTGTTCTAACTGCCATTCCTCTTTCAAAAGCTTTAACTTCTTTTGGAGAAAGCATTAAAGTCCCAGTTCCTAAAATAGAATCTTTTGAGTCAACAATAAGGACTTCCTCGTAAGCCCTAAGCGAATTATCAATATCCAACACAAATTTTGAGAAAACATTAGCGCCTTCTTTTATGAAAGGTACAGCTTCATCGTCCACTATCACCCTGTATCTTGGATAGGGGATTATATCTCTTAGTCTTTTTAGCCCCTCAATATTTGGTGTAAATAAGCCATCTCTTGCTCTTAACGTTGCGAGCATATTTCCATTCTTATCAAAGACATAACGTATCATGCCTGTCTTTGACCTCTTAACAACAACGTCATGGAATAACTTTTCTCCGACTCCAGGGCCAAATTGATAGTCTGCAATTAATTTTACGATATCCTCATCATTAAGTTCAGGATCGCCTTTGTTTTTTCTTTCCTCTTCCATTTCACACTGACCAAAAGGATAAGTAAATTCTAGTTCCTTTGGGAACTTTCCAAAAAATAGATGGTCGTCATATTTTTTAGATTTTATTTCCATTATCCTTTCCTTAGTTCTTTTGACAATTGGCCTTAAATTTGACTCCTCACCAGTATAGAATATAGATGACCTTTTTGTAAAGGGATCGTATTCTTCAAGAACATTGTAGTAATCTTTGATTCTTCTGTATGCAAGTAATAATCTGGGGTGGCCTCTAATTCGGCTTTCAACTAGTTCAAATAAAGTTCCTTCATGAATCGCTTCCTTTATCGTTTTGATTTCTTCAAAAGTTGCATATAAATTGTGACTTGAAAGTAATTCTAATCTCTTTTGATCATTTTGATTAATCAATTCTTGAGCGGTATATTTTCTGCAGACTGGACAGTTACATGGTAAATATTTCATTTCATTTAGTTTCTTTGTGCCAAGAGCTGTAAGATATCTTGAATCTTGGGCGTATAGAACATATGCGGCGGAATCAAAAAGGTCACATCCTAATAGAACTGACAGTGATAATAACATTGGGTGACCAGCACCAAAAAGATGAACAGGCCTTGATGGAGAAAGGCTACCTTTAACGGTAAGAATAATATCTACCAGTTCGCTAAATCTATACTCCATCATTAATGGAACAACACCTCCTATGGGATTAACAGTAAATGGTAAATCTGTCATAGCTTCAGCAGATTTTTTTCTTAAATCTAAGTGAGTTCCTCCTTGAATTGTTCCATTTAAATTTAGATCAAATTCGATGGCTTCTGTTGCTCGCTCTAATGTAATTTCTAGATCCGAAAGAGCTTTGTTATGTGTTTCATCAGGGTGAGTAGGTATATCAAGAAATGTTCCAATATCAACTCCAATATCTTTTTGAAATTGAAGTATTTCCTTATTTTCTATTTCTATATCCCCATACGCCGCCATCTGAAAAGAACCTGAGTCAGTTTCTATAATGCCTTTAAAATCAAGCAGTTTATGGACGCCTTTTTCAAGAGCAGCTTCTCTTAATTTCTGAGTTCTATAAATAATATATGAATTAGTAATTATCATTTCTGCCCCATAGTCAATCATATCTTTTGGGGCAATAACTATCTTGTTTGGATTTATTACAGGCATTAAAGTTGGAGTTTCAACTTTTTTTTTACCTATCGATAGTTTTCCTATCCTACCTAGCCCATCTTTTGCCTTTATTTCAAACATTCATCCACCTCCAACTGGAGAAAAAAGAGCTATTTCGAAGTCTTTTGCAACTAAGGTTTCATCTCCACCTGTAAAAGAATAGTCCTTTCCATTTATGATAATCCTTATTTCATTCTTTAAAAAAGATTCCCTTAATTGGGGGTATTTATCTGAAAGAAGATTCTTTAACTCTTTAATTCTAATTGCCTCTAAATCAATTATCTCTTCCCTTTTTAGAGTTATATCTTTCAAATCCCCAAAATAAAGAATCTTCATGTATTCTATATTGTAAGTTATTTTATAATTTTAACTCAAAGGGCATCTTTTCAATTGTGAGATTTCTATTCTTTGGATCAATTAGCTCTATGCCATCTTTCTTTCCCAATATGCAAAGACCTGATAAATATTCTATTGAACAAAGCATATGCTGATCTGGGTGAGTTCCTGCTTCTATACATGAGTCTAGAACTATTTTATCCCCGCATCCGTATAACAATCTTAGCCTTTTAGAAGCAGGGTGTCCCCTTTTTAATATTATTAGTGGAAAAGAAAGTTCTCTTAGGGAGTAAAGAGTAGAAATCATTATAGCCTTGATTTGATTATCTCTAAATAGGGAGGATGCTACAAGTATATCATTATTACTAGTTCCAAGAACTATTTCTTCATAATCTGTTTCTAGCAAGAATGACTTACCTAAAGTTTTTACTACTCCTAAGAAGAAATTATTGTGAGATATAAAAGCTATCTCTCTACCACCTAAAGAAATAAATTTATTATTATCCAATTTTAATAACCTTGTCTGAAGAGCATTTAGGACACTTTAGGTCTTTTCCTATACCTTTAAATTGTGATCCGCATTCAGTACACACATAACCTTCTGGACCTTCAGCCATATCTACATCAAAACTTCCACCAACACTGCAAATAATTACCACCTATATACTTAGCAATAATGTTCTTATATATATTTTGTTTTTTTTACTCAAAAATTATCGATAAAGATGCCCTAGTAAACTAAAAATATAGAGGCGAGATTATCTGATTTCAAGAAAATAGTCTAGTACTTAAATTATTAGCCATTTTTGGATTATATTTATTTTTTATAATATATAGTTTAAAAATAGTTTATTAATATTAATTATTCAAATGTATACTATCTTTATATTTTTAGTTATTTAATGTCCATTACCCCTTTATTTCTACTGGAAATTTGTCCAATTAATTAATTTTTATTAAAAAGAGAATTCATCTATTACTGCACTCTTCTTTGACTAATAGCTTTTGCCATTCTTTATCTATGTACTCTTGCACTTCTTTAATGAAATCTTCGGATAAATGTCTGAATCTGCCTTGTAATTTATAATATTCAAGAACTTCTTTTGTCTTTTTCTTATAATTGATGATATATCTCCCATTTTCAAACTCATATAGAGGAAATAATCCAGTTTCTGTTGCAAGTCTTCCAAGTTCTAGACCTAACTCAGGCTGATATCTCCAACCTGTGGGGCACACAGAATATGCATGGATATATGAAGTACCTTTAGTATTCTTTGCTTTCTCTATTTTTTTAACGAAATCCATTGGATAAGAAGGATTAACTGTAGCTGCATAGGGAATATCATGCGCAGCCACTATATCCATCATATTTTTTTTATTCCTAGTTCTCCATCCTCCTTTCTTACCAAGTGGATTCGTAGTAGTTGTAGCTCCTTTTGGAGTTAGGCTTGATGTTTGCATTCCAGTATTCATGTAAGCTTCATTATCATAACACACATAGATAATTTCATGACCTCTCTCTATGGCCCCAGAAAGAGCCTGGATTCCTATATCTGCTGTACCTCCATCCCCAGCAAAACCCACAACATTAATTTTTTCCTTCTTACCTTTTATCTTTAAAGCAGCTTCAACACCCGAAGCTGTAGCTGCAGTAGTTTCAAAAGCATTGTACAAAAGAGGTATACCTAAACAAGTATCTGGGAAAGTTCCAGGAATTGCCGCAAAGCAACACGCAGGTATATTCATTATAGTGTTCTTTCCTAAAACTTTTAGGAGATATCTTGCGACTAGTAATGCACCACAACCCGGGCACGCTGTATGGCCAGAATATATAAATTCTTCAGTAGGTATGCCAGCTCTTTTCATAACTACACCTTAATGTCTATCCACTCAACTGGGATATCGATTTTATTATTTTTTAAACAACTGAAACAATTTTCATATATCTTAGTAATTGTATCTGTTGTAATATCTCGTCCCCCCATTCCAACAATAAAATTTTTTATTAGAGGGGCATTTAAACCATATAGGGACGCCTTTATCTCAGAGTAAATCGCCCCTTCATGGCCAAATGAGAAAGATCTATCGATTACTCCAATAAAAGAAATTTTTGATAAAGCTTTAACCAAGTAATCTGAAGGAAAAGGCCTAAACATTCTTAGTCTTATAACTCCTACCTTAATGCCTTTTTTTCTAAGTATATCTACAGTTTCTTTAACAGTACCAGTGGCCGCACCAGAAATAATTAAAACAACTTCCGCATCTTCAGTATTATAAAGTTCTAGAGGGCCAGTATATTTTCTTCCAAATTCTTTATAAAATTCTTCTTCGATTTTATTCAATTTGGGAATTACCCTTTCCATTGCTTCTTGAATCTTATACCTAAATTCAGGATACCATTGGTGAGGCATTGAGAGAGAACCTATACTTAGAGGATTTTCAACATCTAGGGGATATGCTGGCTCAAATTTTGGAAGAAATTTATCGACTTTTTCTTGGTCAGGAATATCCACTATTTCGGAAGTATGTGACAAATAAAAAGCATCAAGTCCTATCATAGCAGGCAACTGTATATCTTTATCTTCACACAATTTATAGCACATTATCGTGGTATCTAGTACCTCTTGATTGCTTTCTGCATAAAATTGAATCCAACCAGTGTCTCTTTGAGACATCATGTCAGTATGCTCAACCCATACGCTCCAAGGTGGTGCTAAGGCCCTATTGACATTTGCCATGACTATTGGAGCTCTTGCTCCAGAGGCCCAATGAAGAAGTTCATGCATTAAGACCAATCCTTGAGAAGATGTTGCAGTAAAGGTTCTAGCTCCTGTCTGAGAAGCTGCAATACAAGCAGCCATTGCTGAATGTTCCGATTCTACATGGAGGTATTCTGCTTTAAGTTCGCCATCTGAAACAAACTGCGCAAGCTTTTCAACGATAATAGTCTGTGGCGTAATTGGATATGCGGCTATTACTTCTGCCCTAGATAGTCGTGCCCCCCATGCTGCAGCAATATTGCCTGTCATTATCTTCTTAACCATTATTTACCCTCCCTATCCATGCTAATAGCTGTTTTGGGGCATTCATGAGCGCATATACCGCAACCTTTGCAGTAATCATAATTAATAATCGGAAATCCCTCATTATCTATCTCAATAGAAATATCAGGGCAACATCTCCAACAGATACTACACTTGATACATTTTTCTTTATCCACTATTGGTCGAAAGACCCTCCAAGTCCCAGTTTTTTGATTAAGAGAGGGAACATTTGACACCGGTGCCTCCGGTAAATCTTTAATTGATACTAGTTTTTCTAATCTTTTCATAGGATCATTACATTATTGTTTTTTCATAAGCCTGTTTTGCGGCTTTAATGTTCTCTTCTTTTTTGGAAGGCGCACTTTCTTTTATAGCTAGTACTATGGATTCTAACATCACTTCACCTGATATCTTGGCAAATGCACCAAGAATTGAAGTATTAACAATCGGAGCCATTCTTGAGCCTAATTTATTTTCAATTGCAATTGACGTTGCATCAACAGTTGCCGTCTTAAAAGAAAGATTGTAATATTTAGGATATTTATCAGAATTTATTAAAACTATGCCATCTTTATCTAAACCAGAAGTAACATCTGTCACGTTCATTAGTGTAGGATCTAGGACAACAATATAATTTGGTTTGTAAACTTGACTTTTTATTTTAATTGGATCTTTATCAATTCTTGTAAAGGAAGTTACCGGTGCACCTCTTCTCTCAACTCCAAAATAAGGAAAAGCTTGAACATATTTACCTTCTTTAAATGCTGCATCAGCTAGGATATTTGAAGCAACTACTGCACCTTGTCCACCTCTTCCATGAAATCTTATCTCAATCAAAAAATCACTCTAGATTATACTATTTTTGTATTTTTAAAAAGCTTTTTACTAGAAATGTCAAAACAAAAAGAGAGTATATTAAATTAGATTTTTTTCATAGTCTTGAACAACATATTTTTTTCCTTTTTGGATTATCTTATGTCCCTCTCTTTCTAAAAGCTGTTTTTGATAGTTAATCCCTCCAGGATACTTTTCATTGATTATGCCGCCAGTTTTTAGGGTTCTCCAGTAAGGAGTTATATCTGTCTCTCCTTCCAGTGCAGCTTCATTTGCAGCGTGAGCACTTACCCAGGCAAAGATGCCTGTAGTTAAAGGGCATCCTATCGAAGCATGATGTCTTTCCGCAAGCTTTTTTCGAATATTATCAATAGTAGTTAGTTTTCCCTCTGGGACAGTTTTCATTATATCATTGACTTCAATTGGAGCAGGGACGACAACAGTTCCTTCGCCCCATTTTTTAGACATTTTATCTGTTATAGGTTCAACTTTTGGTAAACCTTTATTATCTTCTAATTTTTCTTTCCAAGTTTTATTTTTTTTCCCATTATATCGCTCTATATTTAACACTTTTATATATAAAAATTTATTGATTTAATTTTAGTTTTCTTATTTCATAATATACTGGGGATACAAGTTGCTCCATAATATAATACACTACGGGGAAGAATACCACTTCTGGTTCAAAAAAAGAAACAACAATAATTGCAAGACTAATATTTTTAAAAAATGAAGGAATAAAGATTGACTCTTTTTCTTCATCTTTTAATCTAAAAGCTTTAGATAATATAGACACCATACTTAGTATAATTATAATAAAGATTATAGATAATAATATTGAAATGATTAAGTAATCTCTTACTAGATCTAATCTCTCAACACTCTTTGAAACAGCTATGTATATTATTATCCCCATGACTAAAAAAGAAATATTTGAATTCAAATTTTTTGTGAACTTTTTCTTAGCAAGAATTGAGATTAAAACAGGAATAAAAATTATAAGTGCCATTTCAAGAAACATTTTTTGGACATTAACATTTATTTCATCTCTCAAGAAAAGATAGATGTAGGTAGGTGTTATCAGAGGAGAACCCAATATTGTTGTAACTATCAAAAGCAGCGTAATCTCTACTTTTCCCCCTAGTTCTTTTGACCAAATAAGAGTAGAACCTGCTGCCAAGGGCACGCTACTAGTTATAATAATACCAACAAATAAGGGGAAATTGATTAAATTAATTTTAATAAGAAATAATCCGACAAAAAAAAAGAGCAATGGGATAAATAAATAGCATGTGAAAAAACCTAAGAAGAAAGGCTTTAGAAGTTCTTTATATTTCTTATAAATGTTGAAATCTACCTTAATAGTGGATAAGAAAATTAATATACCTTGCAAAAATGGAACTATTGGAGATAATCCTTTTCCAAAAATAGGAAAATATAGCCCTAATATTACTGAGAAAACAATTATCAATAAAGGAATTCCAAACATCAGTCAATATAAAAAAGATTAATATTAAAGTTTATTGTAAAAGAAGTTTACTCAATATCTAAATTTTTTATTTATTAGATTTCTTGCATACAAAATTCTTTCATCCATTCTTTTGACCATATTATCTCTTAGGAAAGGCTGAAGTCTTTTTTTCATTTTAACATAATCTCCTTCTATATCCTGGAATGTACTTATAACTTTAGGATCCTGAACTCCTCTGGAGTTCTCAAGAAATTTGATAAAATTCTCGACCCTATCTTCATAAGCATCCCAGATCATTTTCATTCCAAATAGTTCGTCTTCTACTATTACTTCCCCTTCAGAATAATATGGAACTGATGGAACATCTTCGTGAGTAATCGGTCTTTTAGCGGGCTCTTTTGGTATTCCTTCCTTTTTCGGCGCATAAAAGAAATAAATTACAAATAGAATAGATATTAAAACGACCGCACCTATTAAAATCTCGTAAATCATGCAATTAATTTATTTTACATATATTTAAATATATTTAATCGATTTCTTTTAATTCAACTTTTATTTTTTCTTGATTAATTTTAACTACTCCATAATAACCATCTTTTAATGGCCCAGGATTTAATAAATGAGTTTTTCCTATCAGATCAATAGCTCTAGATTCATGAACATGACCAGAGATTGCAACTAAAGGCTGTCTTTTTTCAATGATGTTTTTAACTGAAATACTTCCAATGGGCTTATTATTCCCAATTCTATCGAGCTTAGTTGCATAGGGGGGAACGTGAGTGACTAAGATCATTTTCTCAAATGAAAGTTTTGAAAGGCCTGCCATTATTTGATCTTCTTCATACTCTAAAGGAGTTCCAAAAGGAGATTTATTAGAGCCTCCAAACCCTCCTAACGAGTAATCTCCTATTTTGATTTCTTTTTCGTGAAGTGAAATTCCTTCTGAGGCAATATAGTCTCTCACCTCACTTTTGTCACAGTTTCCAAAAACGGTATAAAATGGCATATTTGGCACAAGTTGTATTACTTCCTTTGCTTCTCTTTCCCCTCCAAAGGAAGTAATATCCCCACAACAAAGTAAAAGATCAAATTGTTTAATATTAATCGAATCAAGTAATTTTTTTAAACAACTTTTCTTTCCGTGTACATCTGTTATTACACAAATATCCATACTATAGGAAATAAAAATTTCTATTTAAAGATTTTGAAGGAGAAGGTAATAAGAAAGCATACTGGCGATATGGCTGAAATTTTACCTTCTCCTCGTTTAATCATATATGTCTTATTTTTAAATCTTACGTAATCGAAATAGTCAATTAAAACTCTGCAATTACAAGCATCTCATAATCTTCAGTTGTCAATGCATTTTTCCTACTAAATGCGCCTAGTTTGCAGCCATATATGTCTATCTTTTTAAAATTTAGAGTTTTCAACAACCAGGTGATCTCTGAAGGAACATAGTAACGTTCATCACATTTAATTTTTTTTATATTTCCAGTGTCATCTGTTATTTCTAGAATTGATTTATCCCTAAAAGTCATTAAATCAAAGGTATTCCCATCTGTTTTTCCATCGACGGATTTAGAGTTAATAAAATCTTTAACTGAATGGAATAATGGAAAAAGCCCGTTTAATGTAGTCAGAATGAATTTTCCCTTGTGATTTAGAGCTTTAGCAGCACTTTGAAGTATCTTAAAATTCATCTCATCTGTTTCCATTAAAGGAAATCCACCTTCACAGATCATAAGGGCAAGGTCAAATTGATTTTCAAATTTTAATTCTCTTGCATCAGCTTTAATAAAATCAACTTTGACATTTGATTCTTTGGCCTTTTCTTTTGCTCTTTCTAACATACATTCGGATAGGTCAATTCCTGTTACTTTATAGCCTCTTTTTGCGAGTTCAATTGAGTGTCTTCCTGTACCACATCCGATATCTAAAATTTTCATCGATTTATTATAATTAATTTCTTTTTCAATAAAATCAATTTCGCCCGTTGTACCCTTAGTGAATTCTTCATTTTCGTAAGTCTTAGAATAATTATCAAATAATTCTTCATACCATTTTGCCATAATAAAGTCATAATTTCTATATTTATAATATTATTGTCAATTTGAAAAAATTAGTAACATGATATACTAACTAAGAAATTATCCTTTAAAATAATCAATTAAAAAAAATATAAAATTAATTTATGCTTAAATTTATTTTTCTTTTCTAAAGCACATGAACCAGTCAAGACAGTATTTACCTTCTTCTTTTTTCTCCATTCTTTCTTTTGCCATTCCACAAGAACCTGGGGGGGGTATTATTACATCATCCCCTGGCTGCCAGTTGGCAGGGGTTGCAATCTGTTCTTTGTCTGACTTTTGCATAGCAACAAGTAATCTCTTTATTTCTTGCATGTTTCTTCCATTTGAAAGAGGGTAGTAAAGAACTGCCCTTACTTTTGCCTTTGGGTCTATTAAAAATACCGCCCTTACCGCCTGGGTAGTAGAAGCATTTGGTTGAACCATTCCAAATTTCTTTGAAACATCCATTTTTAAGTCTTCTATAACTGGAAACATAATTTCTACATTTTTCATTCCCTTATATTCGATCTTCTCTTTTATTGTTCTTAGCCAAGCAATGTGTGCATAAATACTATCTATCGATAAACCTATTAATTCACAATTTAAATCTTTGAATTCTTTCTGCATTGATGCAAATGTCATAAACTCAGTTGTACATACAGGTGTAAAATCTGCAGGGTGACTAAAAAGAATTACCCACTTGCCCTTGTAATCTTCTGGAAAATTTATTTCCCCCATTGTAGTTTTTGCCTTAAATTTAGGTGCATCGTCTCCTATTAATGGCATACTCATCTGTTGTTTAGATTCTTCTTCCATATACTCACCAAATCAACATTTTTTTCATGTTGCGATATAATTTATTAATTGAATATATATAACTTTATACATTTTGAATTATAATTCTATACAACTATATTTTAAGGAATATTAATTTTTACATAATAATTAATATTAAATAAAGAATTTTTTACTAAGTCTATCATATTTTTAATTAACAATACTAACTTAACCTCCATGATTTAATTCTTAGTCATCATTGAATTATTAAATATATACTTCTATACCAAAGAAAGACTTTTTAATCAATACAATAAGGTAAAAATCATGTGTCTTGCAGTTCCTGGCAAAGTTATAGAAATAAAGGATACCGTTGGGATAGTTGATTTTAACGGAGTTAAAAGAGAAGTAAGATTAGACCTTGTGGATGTTAAAATTGGGGATTACGTTATTGTTCATACAGGATTTGCTATTGAGAAAATGGATGAGAAAGATGCACTTGAATCATTAGACATATGGAAAGAACTTCTAAAAGCTGAGGAGGATTATTAGTGGATTTATATAAGAATCGAAGTGCTTCAGACGTATTAACGAAAAAAATATCAGAAATCTCTAAAAGTTTAGGGGAAGTAAAACTCTGTCACGTATGTGGTACGCACGAACATGTGATTACTCATTATGGCATTAGGGCGCTATTGCCCGAAAATATACAAGTTATTTCTGGCCCTGGATGTCCAGTCTGTGTTACCACACAAGGAGAAATAGAAGCTGCAGTAAAAATAGCCGAAAAAGGTGCTATTGTAACTACTTATGGTGACATGATAAGAGTTCCGTCTAAACATTCCTTATCAGATGCAAAAGCTTCAGGGCTTGATATTAGGTTAGTGTATAGCATTAACGATTCAATTAATCTTGCGTTATCAAATTCTGATAAAAAAATAGTTCATTTTGCAATTGGATTTGAAACAACTTCTCCAACAACTGCAGTTGCAGTTCTTAACTCCCCCGACAATTTTTATGTTATATCGGCACATAGAATAATCCCCCCTGCAATGGATTTATTACTAAGTAGCGGTAAAATTAATATTGCAGGCTTTATAGATCCTGGTCATGTTTCTACAATAATTGGAACAAAGCCATATGAGCCCATCTCTAATAAATTTAAAATTCCCCAAGTTATATGTGGATTTGAACCCAACGATATTCTTATGGGAATTTATCTTTTATTAAAGCAGATTAAAGAGAAAAGAGCAGAAGTTGAAAATGAATATGTCCGTGGCGTAAGGAAAGAAGGTAATCCCAAAGCCCAAAAATTGATGGAAAAGGTATTTGAACCTTTTGATATCAGATGGAGAGGATTTCCAAGTATTCCAGGATCTGGACTCTCTCTAAGAAAAGAGTTCTCTAACAAAGATGCATACAAGGAATTTAATATAGAAATAGAGGATATCCCAGAAGAGAAAGAATGTAGCTGCCCAGAAGTTTTAAGAGCAGAAAAAATTCCAAGAGAATGCCCCCTATTTGGGAATATATGCACTCCCCAAAATCCTAAAGGGCCGTGCATGGTTTCCAGAGAAGGTGCTTGTTATATCTCGTTTAAATATGAAAAATCTTTCAGGTGAAAATATGACAATAAAAGAAAATCCATCTTGTTCCTTTAATAAGGAGTGTAGATACCCAAATATTGATAAAGAAAGTTTTTGTGACGAAATGTCTTCCGTAATTGGTGACGTTAGAATTGGAAAAGGTGTTTATGTCGCACCTTTTGTTTCATTGAGAGCAGACGAGGGAACCCCTTTAATAATTGGGGATGAAACTAATTTACAGGATGGAGTGATTGTGCATGCATTGGAACACACTTCAGTTGAGATAGGTAAAAAAACTTCAATTGCCCATGGTGCGGTTATTCATGGTCCCACTAAAATTGGTGACAACTCTTTTGTTGGATTTAGGGCAGTAGTCCACAGTTCGGAGATCGGAAAAGAATGTTTCATAGGTCACGGTGCTATAGTTATAGGTGTAAAAATTGGAGATAAAAAATTAGTTCCACATGGGGCAGTTATAACTGATCAAGAAAAAGCTGATAAACTACCTAATTCAACTAGCGATTTATTCAAGTTTAATGAAGGCGTATTAAGTGTAAACAGTGAATTTGCTAGGGGGTACAGACTTTAATGGACATTTGCCAAATCCTAGGAGAAAAAGGGCTTGAAAAGGCTTTGGAATACTATAATGAAGAAGAATTAAAAAATATAATTGAAAAGCTAGAGCTTGAAAAATTATTGAAGATCCCCGGATTTGGTAAAAAGAAAGTAATGCAAATTCAAAAAGAAACATTTGAAATATTAACAGGTAAAAAATACGAAGATGTTCTCTTTGGGGACGCTTGGGAAATATATGAAGAAATATTATCTATTCTTGTTTCTTACCCCAGAACTGAGAGATCAAGGAATAGATTTAATCTTTACATGCCTTTAAGGGACAAAGAACTAATATTAAGGAGATTAAACTACTGTCAAAAAGCAAAAAATTTCGTTGAAGGGTTATCTCAAGAAGAAATTAAGAAGATAATCCAATATCTAGATGGGATATCAGATTTAAAAATTCCCGTATTCAAAAAATTTCGAGATAGGGTTTTAGTTACAGACGATGAAGAAGTCTCAACTAAGATAAAATCAGAGTATTATGATTCTATATACATCTCTTCCCCTAATGAAACAAGAGGTATTAGAGATGATTATCCTTTGGTATTCTATATATATGGAAAAAATTCTGGAGTATATGATACACTTTCTGAGATTTCTGATTTTTCAATAAATGTTGAAGATTTTTCTTTAAGAGATATTGTGCCTGAAATTTTCATTGAACGATTTATAGAAAATGCTCAAAAAATAAAGTTAATCCTCGAGTTGTATAAAACTCTTTTTGAGATAAAAAATAGTCGAGGAGTAGCAACAGACGATGGAGAAAAACTATCGGAATATGTTCAAAAACTCCAAATGATATCAGATAAAGTTGAATCATTTTCTAAAGGAAATTTCCCAGATGAGAGACTTAACAAGTTAAAAGTAGGACTAAATCTGGAAGAGCTGGTCAAATCAATTGAGAAAGATATCAATGAGAGATTTTCTAAAATAATTGAAGAGCAGAATATAGGTATCGCTGGCAAAGACATATTATCAATGTTATCTGACATAAAGCATTCAGATCCTCTTAAAGCATTTCAAAGTTATATTCCAAAACAACTAGAGGAATCATATAGAAAAATTATAAAAGAATCAATAGAAAATTTGAATCAAAAGACAGGCTTGGATGTTTCAGAATTATTTCCTGAGGAAGTTTCTTTCCCAATAGAAGCAAATAGAAACGAGTTATTTGAAATTAAAGAAACTATCAGAAAAGAGATTTCTAAGAGAGAGTTTGAAATCAAAAAAGAAATGATGGACATATCTGAGTTGTGGGATTTCTTAAGCCAGAGGGTCGAAGAATGTTATGACATTGATTTTTTTGTTGCTATGGGAAGATTTGCAGTTGAAAAAAATCTTCTGATGCCAAAGATAGCTGATAAAGGATTAAGTTTTAGGAATGGTAAAAATGTTTTAATTCAGAATCCAGTTTTTATTAATTATAAAATTGGTACGACAGAAGACTCAATGAGTGGAAATGAAAACGTAATTTTATTAACGGGAGCTAATTCTGGAGGTAAAACCACTCTTTTGAAATTAGCTCTTACTATTCAAATTCTTTTTCAAATGGGATTCTTAGTACCTGCTGAAAATCCATATACTTCAATATTTGATGAAATAGGCTTCCTATCAAAACATAGGGGAGAATCTAGGGGTGCCTTTGAAACTAGTCTTAAAAGACTTGTACCTCTTGCAATTGAAGAGAAGAAGAGATTGCTATTTGTTGATGAACTAGAAGCAATTACAGAACCAGGATCTGCTGCAAGAATCATAGCTACATTCTTGAATTTCTTAAGAAGTTCTAATACTATTTGTGTAATTGTTACGCACCTTGGTGAAGATATAATCTCCTCAATTAAATCAATAGAAGGTAAGTTGCCAGAAGATATGAGAGTTGATGGAATAGAAGCAAAAGGATTGGACGAATCATTAGACTTAATTGTAGATAGACAACCCGTATTTTACAAAGCTGGGAAAAGTACTCCTGAATTAATCGTTGAAAGGCTTTCCAAAATAACCGAAGGAAAAGAAAAAGAGATATATCAAAAAATGGTTGACGTATTAAGACAGAAACCATAAACCTTTTTAAATTAAGTAGCTCGTGTATTTTATGGGAGTATACCAACCTCAAGACTATGTTATGTACATAGGGATCCTTTTAGTTTTATTGGGTCTTGCGTTAAAATTTCTTTTCAATAAAATAAAAATTGATAAGACCTTCATAATCGCTATTTCTCCTTATATGATCATGGCAATTGCCTTGCGTGTATTAGCAGATGTCGGACACTACGAAAGATCAAAATTTTGGAATATAACCCCCGGAGTTTATGTAGTAACATTCATTCTTGCATTCTTTACTATCTTACTTGGATACCAACTTGAAAAAAGAAATATATTATCTTATTGGAAACTTCCTTTTGCAGTTGGAATACTTGGCACGATTTATTTCTTGGCCAACTTAATCCCATTTTTTAACTATCCTTTGAGGATGGCGGTACCTCTACTAATGGCTTTTGGAATAACTTTAGCAGTCTATTTTCTATCTTCTATTTTTTACAAACCTCTTAAAGAATTTGAAAATACTGCAATTCTATTTGGCCACCTACTGGATGGTTGCGCCACTTTTATAGCAATTGATTATTATGGTTTTGGGGAAGAACATTTGTTACCTCTATTTCTTATTAATCTCTCAGGCACTGCTTTAGTTATGATACCTCTTAAACTAGTACTGATACTTGTAGTTATTTACTTACTTGACACTTTATACAAAGAAGAAAGAAAAAACTTCAAGGAAAAGGAAGTCACTATTTTTAGATATAGATTTAAAGTCACAACTTTGATGATGAATAACTTCTACCTGTCGATAAAAGTATTGATTTTTATACTAGGATTTGGGCCAGGATTCAGAAATACCTTATTACCTTCTCTTTTCTGATTCAAAAGACTTATTAATACTATCAAACAGTTATTTTTATGGATAATCCTATTCATATCATCAATCTTTCGAGAATGGTTGTTATGGGCTCAGATCTCTGGAGCTCAGTAAAAACAACTGTTGAAAAATTAGGATATAAAAATCCAGCCGTTCTTGACGATCCAATAACAAGAGGGATTGTTGGGAAAAAAGTATCTGATGATTTAAATTGTGACCATCTTGAAGTGAAAACTGCTACAATGGCTGAAGTACACTCAGTTGCAGATTTTTTGAAAAATGGAAAATACGATATAGTTGTTTCAATTGGCGGTGGATCCGTTATTGATGTGGGAAAACTTGCGTCCTTTAATATTGGTATACCTTTTATCAGCTATCCAACAGTAGCCTCTCATGATGGGATAGCTTCTTCAAGAGCCTCAATTAGAGACGGTGAAAAAAAATTATCAATTGAAGCACAACCACCTATTGCCATAATTGCAGACACTAAAATAGTTTCTAAAGCCCCATATCGATTTATTGCTTCCGGATGCGCAGATCTAATATCTAATTATACCGCCGTTTTAGATTGGCAACTTGCGCATAAATTAAAAGGCGAATATTATAGTGAACATGCAGCCTCCTTGTCGTCTATGAGCGCTAAAGTTACAATTGACAATGCCGATGTTATAAAAGAAGGGCTAGAAGAATCGGCAAGAAAAGTTTTGAAAGGGCTAATATCTTCTGGAGTAGCTATGAGCATAGCTGGTTCCTCTAGACCTGCCTCGGGGGCAGAACATGCATTTGCACACGCACTTGACATGATTGCAGAAAAACCTGCAATGCATGGAGAACAATGCGGAATTGGATCTATAATGACTATGTATTTACACAGAGAAGACAAATACAAAACAATAAAAGAAGCATTGGAAAAAATAAAGGCGCCTACAAATGCAGAAGAACTTGGAGTCACAGATCAAGAAATAATCAAAGCATTAACAATGGCACATAAGATTAGAGATAGATACACTATACTTGGAGAGAGTGGACTTACTGAGAGGGCAGCTACAAAACTTGCTAAAGTTACAGGGGTAATAGATTGATTCTTACTCTTCTTCCCAAAAATCTTGCAAAACAAGGATTTTCTTTTGTAGCTGGGAAGGGAGACGTTGAATGCAAAGAATGCAGATTTTATAGGACTTGTGTTGAAAACTTGAAACCTGGAAGGGTATACACCGTTTGTTCAGTTAGGAATATCGAACATCCATGTAAAATTCACGACTCAGGCGTCAAAATAGTTGAGGTAAAAGAGGCACAAATTGAAGCAGCGGTACCTAAGAAGTTTGCAATTGAAGGTGCAACGGGGATATTTTCGTTTTCATGTAAAGAGAGGTGCCAGTATCAAGATTTTTGCGTTCCGGATGGAATAAAGGACGGAGATAAATTTCTTATTATTTCAATAAAAGAGAAATTAGAATGCCCTCTAGGTAACAATATCCAAAGGGTAATACTTAAGAGAAAGGATTAGAATACTACTCTAGTGGAATTAGACTTTTCTCCCCTAAATAGTATATCAAGGACAATTATTGGAATCATTATTGCTATTGGCATAATGGATTTAGCTTTTTTTTTCATTTATTTCACTCTTATTATTATTGTAAATCAATAGTATATAAATCTTTCTATTTATTGACTTATAATAATTTATATTATTTCTTTAATGATGAATATTATTATTTATTATCAATATGGTTGAACTTTAACTTACTCTATTAATTGGAATAATATAATTGAATGATTACTTATTAGATAATAATATTAGTAATAGTATATAATAAACCAATCTTAAACTTAATTGATATGTATCATTAATATACGAAATAAAACTCAATGAAAGGGCATATTTTTAATATTGCTTTAAATTTAATTTATTTTTTTGAATACTGATAGTAGTAACATTTATATATATTAACGTTAGAGATAATGATGGTGAGCATCAATGGAAGAAAATGCCGAAGAGGCCATTATAGAGTATCTAAAAGGTGTAAAAATAGGCGCCACCCCTTCAGAGATTGCCGATAATCTAAATATGTCTAGGGCCACCGCCGTAAAATATCTTGAAATAATGAGGGCAATAGGGCTAGTTGATTATAGAAGGATAGGTATGGCAAAGGTTTATTTTGTTGCAACAAAGCTCTCATATGCACAGCATGTTCTCCTTAGAAAGACAAGAGACTTAATCGAATCTATAAAGACTGCTGATGAACATATACAAGTATTGGAAAAAGTTCTAGCGATTCATATTAGTATAATGCAAACCTATAACACAGAGGATAGGGAAAAGTTCATTAAACTATTCAATAATATTATTGATAAGATAAAAAAAGGAGAAAATACGCTAGGTGAATAAACTTTTTCTTGCAAGAAATCTGCTCCAATTTTATTTATAACAATAAAATTTATAATCCCTTTATATTCATTCAAAAATGGTGAGTTGTTGAATTATACTAAGTATGAAAAAGTTAGAATTATTGGGGCCAGAGCACTTCAGATATCCTTAGGTGCGCCTATATTAATTGAAACTTCTACTCTTGACCCTATTAGAATTGCACAAGAAGAGATGAAGAAAGAAGTAATCCCAATAACAGTTATAAGGGATTAGCCTTATGGGCGTAAATCTGGGCGAAATAGTTCCCAAAAAGAAAGTAGATATCTCAGATCTGAAAGGTAAAAGCGTGGCTATTGATGCATATAATGCACTTTATCAATTTTTAGCTATAATAAGACAAAGAGATGGGACTCCATTAAAGAATTCAAAAGGAGAAGTAACCTCTCATTTGTCAGGTCTTTTTTATAGAAGCGTTAATCTTATTGAACAGGGAATCCGGCCAATATATGTTTTCGATGGCAAACCACCCGAACAAAAATTTCAAACGATTGAAAAGAGAAAAGAAATCAAGGAAGACGCAAGAGAAAAATACATCGATGCTAAATCAAGAGGAGATTTTAAAGAAGCAAAAAAATACTCTCAAATGACATCTTCATTAAAAGGGGACATGGTCAATAGTTCTAAAGAATTATTAACTTCAATGGGGATACCCTATATTGAAGCTCCTTCTGAAGGCGAAGCTCAGGCAGCTTATGTTGTATTAAAAGGAGATGCTGATTTATCTGCATCCCAAGACTACGACTCAATTCTCTTTGGCGCCCCCTCTTTAGTAAGGAATCTGACAATATCCGGCAAAAGAAAAATCCCTGGTAAAGACTTATTTGTTGACGTTGTTCCTGAAATTATTGATTATGAAAATGTTCTAAATTATCTCAATCTATCGAGAAACCAACTTATTGAAGTTGCTATACTTATCGGTACTGATTATAATCCTGGAGGAATCAAAGGGATTGGACCAAAAAAAGCTATTGAAATTGTTAAAGAAGGTAAATTTGGCGAATATGGAGAATTTGATCAAATAATTAATTTATTTTTAGATCCTACAGTTTCTGATAACTATACTATTTCATTTGAAAAGCCGGACAAAGATAAAATCATAAAAATATTATGCGATAAATATGAATTTTCTGAACTCAGGGTAGAAAAAGGAATCGAGAGAATCGCTTTTTCTTTAGAAAATACTTTGAAACAGAAAACTCTTGATAAATATTTTTAAATTCTGAATCTCTTCAATATGTTTTTAATCTCTAATGGTTCCGTTATAGTATAATCAACTATAGTTTTTAACTCGTTCTTCCTTTTAGCTTCATTTTCTAGTATTAAAAAACTTAAATCAGCCTCTTCAAACGCACCTTTATCATTAATATCGTCTCCAACCATTATAACTTGTTCATAGGTCTTTTTTAAATTTGATATAATCTTCCTTTTTCCTTCAGGGTCAACCTGAGGAAACACAAAAGTATCTTGAATTCCAAGTCTTTTTGCTAGAGGATAAACTGAACAAGGATTATCTCCCGTAGCAAGATAAACTTCAATACCCTCTGAGCGGAGATAGTCAAATAAGTCAAATACGCCGTCTTTTATTTTTCCTGAAGAAGCAACAATGTGTGTTATTTTTTCTTTTTTAGAGTCGACAACAACACCACATCCAACTAAAGTACAAATGTCAAATTCTTCTTTTAATTTTTTTATTGTTTCATTAACTTCTTCAATCAAAATTTTTTCTGACCATTTTATTATTTTTTCTTTGTCTATGACTGCATTAATACCTTTAAAGACAACTTCAAATCCTATGTTTAACTCCTTAATCGAAAGGCCAAGAGTCTTTTTAGGGTCCTCTTGTAAAAATGTTGATCTTGGGTCTGTTGCTATCGTTACAAGAAAAAGATTTGGATTATCTTCTATTAACTCAATAGAAGATTTGTGATAAATAAATTCATTTTTTTCCAAATCTTTTGATACTCTTTTTGTATCTACTAGAGTTCCTGATTTATCAAATACTATTGCTATCATGGTGAATGTTTCTCTTAACTTTGGAAATAATTTCATCAAGCTTTTCTTGAGGGCAACTTTGACCCCTTATTATTCCACTAATTATGTCGACAACTCTTCCTTTAGTTGTCCCATTATCATTATTAATAGTTCTTACCCCTATCTTTTCAAAATCTTCAAAGGTTACTGGAGCTTGGCAAGCAATTATAGCATCTATTGGGGTAAGATCTAGTATAAATTTGGCCTTATATACAACATGGGTCCTAATATTTCCCAGGTGTATAATTGCAAGTTTGAAGTCATTTAATATTTCCATTTCTTTTTCTTCTATTCCAAATAGTACACTTACCCCTGAAGAAGGAGCCTCTGGCGGCACACCATTTCCTGCGTTAAGTACCATCACACTTGTTTTTATACCTGCTTCTCTCATTGCATATGTTATTTCACAAATAGGTTTTGTAATATGTCTCCTTCCTGGACTCATAGCTATTGCTATTATGTCTCTACCGGCATCCGCAAAGGTACCCCTTTGAGCAAGCCCTCCCCCAAGTCCCATACCTCCACCCATTCGGCATTGGACCATATGGGTATTTCTCCCAATCATAGAATCAACTATATATTCAGTTTAACTTTATATTTTAAAAGTTTCCTATTTATTTCTTAACTATAATTCTATTATTTTTATGTTTAAAAGGAATTAATACCAGTATTACTAAGACTATGACCATATTTTATTAATGAGGACAATAACATCTTGACTAGAATTTCTATAAGAAAAGACTTATAAACGACTACTCATCCTTTATGCAGATTAGAAGGTGATTTTTTTTGTCTGAAGAATGTAAAGACCAAGAAAAAAAAATAGAAGCTGTAATGACTGTTATGAATGCATGGGTTTATGGGATTGAAAAAACAGCAAATAATTTCTTTGGAAAACCTGAAGCATTTTATAGGCAATGGATTATTATTTCTATTAGGCCTTTTATATCTAAATGGAAGGAGCTTGGAGCAGAATTTAAATATGATCTTGAAGGATTTGAAGCTGCTAAGATGTATGTTGATGAAGTTTCTAAAACTGGATTCATGAATGGGGCTGATCATGAAATTGAAGGAGATAGTGAAAACTTTGTGTATACAGTCAATAAATGCCCATATAACGAACACTGTAATATGTTAGTTACTGATGACAAAGTAGAAAAATTGGCATGTCTTAGAGCAATGGCCATTATAGGAGCAATAGAAAATTCAAAGCCAGGAGAATCAAAAAAATGGGAATACAAACCTCTTTTTAAGAACGGTGGCCCATGCGTTATTGAATTTAAGAAAATCAAGAAGTGAATTTAATGCTCTCAAAGCAAGAGAAAATTATTCTAAAAGTATTGGGTGATTTGGAAGGAAACTCAACTCCAGAAGAAATAGCAAAATTATCTGGACTTCCTGAAGTCGCAGTAATGAGAACTTTACTTTACTTATCAAGTAAAAAACTAGTATTAGTAGATGAGAAAGCTATAGCTAGTTTAGCATTAACAAAAGAGGGCGAAAAAAGCTTAGATGAAGGCCTTATTGAAAAAATCCTTATCAAAGGAATAAAAGAAAATATTCCCTTATCTAAAATTGAACTCACTGAAGAAGAAAGAAATATTGCAATAGGAATTGCAAGAAGAAATGGGTGGATATCAATAGAAAAAATTAATGATGCCTTATCATTTTCTTTGACCAATAAAGGTATTATTGCTTTGAAAGAAAAAACTCTTGAAGAAATTGCATTAGAAGATATCCATAAGAAAAAAATTGTTAATGATAATATTCTCAATATTCTTATAAAGAGAAAACTTGTTGAAAAAAAATTAGATACTGTTAGAAAAGTATTTCTAACTGAATTAGGAAAAACTGAAATATCTAAAGGTATAGAGATAACAGAAGAAATATCGGAATTAACGCCGGAAATTTTAAAAAATCAAAACTGGAGAAATGTTACTTTAAAGAGATTTGATGTTTCCTCTGATGTAAAAGTAGTTTATCCTTCACGAAAGCATTTTGTAAATCAAGCAATAGAATATATTCGTAAGATATGGCTTGAGATGGGATTTAGAGAAATGTCAGGGCCAATGATAGACACGTCTTTTTGGGTTTTTGATGCACTCTTTCAACCTCAAGATCATCCTGCAAGAGATATGCAGGACACATTCTTTGTAGAGTCCCCTAGATTTGGACAAATAGACCCAAAACTATCTGACAAAATTTGTGCTATGCATGAACATGGAGGAGATATAAATTCAAAAGGCTGGGGGTATAATTGGGATAAAAAAATTAGTGAAGAATACGTCCTAAGAACACATACAACTTCTTTATCCGTAAGAACACTCAGTACACTAAAGCCCGAGGATCTACCTGCAAAATTTTTCTCCGTGGGCAAAGTATTTAGAAACGAGAAACTTGACTGGAAACATCTTTTTGAATTCTACCAAACTGATGGAATAGTAGTTGATGAAGATGCTAACTTCAAACACTTACTAGGGTATCTTAAACGCTTCTTAAATAAGATGGGCCATTCTAAAATAAGATTTAGACCTGCATATTTCCCCTACACAGAACCAAGCATTGAGGTAGATATATATAATAAAAATAAAGGAGAATGGGTAGAACTTTTAGGAGCTGGAATTTTTAGGCCTGAAGTAGTTGTTCCTCTTTTGGGCAAGGACGTACCCGTACTTGCTTGGGGCCCGGGATTTGGAAGATTAATAATGGAATATTATGGATTGACAGATATAAGACAGAAATATATGAATGACCTTGACATGATGAAAAAACTACCAATTTGGATAAAGGGATGATAAAATGCCAACTGTTAACTTTGATAAAACTGAGTTCATTTCTTTACTAGGAAAAACTGTTGATGACAAGACCTTAAGTGATAGAATTTCCATGATTGGAACTGATCTTGAAAAAGTAAATCCAGAGATAGTAGTTGAGGTTTTTCCTGATAGGCCTGATATGTTATCGATTGAAGGTTTCACAAATGCATTAAAAGGTTTTATGGGCATTGAAAAAGGGCCCATCGAGTTTAAAGTACATAAATCAAATTACGAAGGAACAGTTGATCCAAAAGTCAAGTCTGTCAGGCCTTTTGCAGTTGGAGCAATTGTCAAAGGAATTAATTTTGATGATAATACTATTAGATCATTGATGCAGATTCAAGAAAAACTTCATATAACCCATGGTAGAAATAGAAAGAAAGTTGCAATTGGAGTTCATGATCTAGACACGATAAAATTCCCAATTAGATATACAACAATGCCTAGAAATTTCTCTTTTATACCCTTGGAATTTGATAAAAACCTTACTATAAATGAAATATTAAAGGTCCACCCTAAAGGCATTGCTTACGCACATTTATTAGATGATTTTAAAGAATGTCCAATATGGATAGATAGTAATGACAATGTATTATCAATGCCTCCGATTATCAATGGGGATATCACAAAAGTAACTGGAAAAACAAAAAATCTCTTTATTGATATCACAGGCACACATAGGAAAAGCATTGAATACGCATTGAATATTATTTTAATGGGTCTTTTCATTAGAGGGGGAGAAATTTATTCATTTAGATTAACTGATGAGGGAAAAGATTGGAACTATCCTGATTTTAATAGTGAAAAGATTGAGCTGGATATCCCATATTCTAATAAAATACTTGGACTAAATTTATCTGAAAACGAAACTGCAGAATTACTAATGAAAATGAGATATGGAATATCCTCAAAATCAAAAGATAAATTAATTGTAGAAATTCCTCCGTATAGGGCAGATATTTTACATCCAATAGATCTAGTTGAAGATATTTCAATTTCATACGGATTTGAAAACTTTACCCCCGAAATACCAGATATAGCAACTATTGGGCAAGAAAATCCGATTGAAATATTCCTAAGAAAGATTGAAGAAGTAATGATAGGATTTAACTTTTTTGAGGTTAAGAATTATATTCTTTCGAATGAAGATGTTTTGATCACTAAAATGCTTGACAATAAAAGGAAACTTGTAAAGACAAGAAATGCAGTAAATACGGAATTTGATACTGTACGTTGTAGCTTATTGCCTTTATTAATTAAAACTTTGGCTTCTAATTCTCACTATGAATATCCTCAGAATTTATTTGAGCTAGGGGTAGTTGTTCCAGACCAGAATCTACTCGAAAAACAGCATCTTTCTTGTGCAATATGCCACCCAAAGGCAAACTTTTCTGAGATAAAAGGAATATTTAACGGTCTTCTTTCTTCTTTTGGCCTTATGTATTCGGTAAAAGAAGAGGAGTATCCTTACTTTATTCAAGGGAGGTCATGTTCTTTGGAGATCGATGGTGTTTATATTGGTAAAATGGGAGAATTAAATCCCGAAGTATTGTATAATTTTAATTTAGAAATGCCAGTTTCTGCATTTGAAATAGACCTTTCAATAATATTTGAACTTTTCAAAGAAAAGATATAGCTGTAAGAACAATACCAGATAGTATTGGAATAGACAAATTATCATTTACTTTGATCAGATAGCCCTCTGCAAAAGTGGCAGCAAGAGCACCAGCTATAGCCATTAGAGGATTTAATACAAATAGCCCAACAATAAAACATGATACAAAACATGCAATACTACCCTCTAAGGATTTTTTTCCACCCATATATTTTATTTTTCCAAATCTCTTTCCTATAATAGCTGAAAAAAAATCTCCTATAGAATTATAACTTATGGCGGCTATAGCAATAAATTTTTCAAATAGTAGAACTGTAAAAAATGAAGAAATAATAAAATAAGTCGCAGCGGATAAATCAACTTCTTCATAATCTCTAACGGTTTTTCCAACTACTTTTGGAATAAACTCCGTTCCAAAATTATATCTTAATCTTAGAAATTCCACAAATACAAAAATTATTACTAAAATTGACATTCCAAATATTGCGTCCTTCTTATCAAAAAATAAATAGCTTATTGGAATTAATAATCCAATCTCATGGAATATTTTTCTTCTCAGCTCAGAATCCATGCAAATCCTCATTAAATATATAAATACTATAGACTGGGGTATTTTAACGTTTGGGGTAAAGAGATGAAATTGATAATAAGCTCAGAATTAGATAAAGCCGGAGAAAATATTAGAGAAAATTTGCTAGAAACATATCCTTTTGAAAAACTTGATAATAATTATTTTTACGATAAAGATAAGGACTCATTACTTGTTAGAATTAAAAATGAAACAATTTATACAGATTTCCCGGAGAATATTATTCAAGAAGAAATTAAGGAGTATAATTTAACTGAAATTGATTCAATTTATTTTGCAACTAGGCATAAATCTGTCGCCAAAATACCTACTTTGACGTGTCATACTCCTGGGAACTTCGGAAAGGCTGATTATGGGGGAAAAGATGGAAAAGTGTCTCCTTCTAATCCTATATTTCAGAAATTAGTATTAAATCAAATAAATAATTTATCAAAAAAACTTGATATTCCCTTTGAAGTATCTCTTGAAGCAACTCATCATGGCCCCCTTACTGGGCTTCCTACAACGTTTATTGAAATTGGGAGTGATGAACCATATTGGAGCATAAAAGAAGCAGGTGGAGTAATAGCATCCGCAATTTATAATTCCCTTTCATATAAAGACAATGAATATTCCTTTAAGATTGCAGCAGGTATTGGGGGAGGACATTATTGTCCAAAATTCACTGAAATAATTTTACATACAGACATTGCATTAGGACATGTAATTGCAAAGTATAATACCCCTGTCACAGATTCAATATTGTCTGAATTAATAAGAAAAAGTGGACGTTTGGATTTCGTCATTTTAGACTGGAAAGGTATAAAAGAACGGTCAGATTTAAAAGATAAACTCCTAAATAGAGGTATATCATTTGTTAAAACAGGTGATATTGTAAAAGAATAAGGATTACCACTAAAGACTAGCATTATAATTAGCATTATTAAGCAAAAGCTTTATATACTATTAACCTATATAGATTACAAATAGGAGTTTTATGTTACCAATAATAAGTAACTACATTAATAATAAGGGGGATTTAAATGAGATCTGTTATTGAAGATGCCATTGAGAGGGCGGTAACAGAAAAAGAAATAGTTAAAGATCATCGCTATACTTCTGTAGATGAAGAACTAGAAAGAGTTCTCAGAGAATCAAGGGCCAAAATCAAAGTAATTGGTACTGGAGGAGCAGGCTCCAACGCAATCGACCGATTAATGGAAATTGGAGTAATTGGTGTTGAGGCAGTAGCAGTTAATACTGATGCTCAGGATTTATTAGATACAAGAGCTGATAAAAAGATTTTAATTGGAAAAGAAGTAACTAGGGGATTAGGCGCTGGAAATGACCCCAAGGTGGGGGAGGAATCCGCAAGAGAAGACGAGAGAACAATAAGAGATGTACTTGAAGGCAGCGACATGGTTTTTGTTACATGTGGCCTAGGTGGAGGCACAGGAACAGGTTCTGCACCAGTAATAGCAGAAATTTCTAAGAAACTCGGAGCACTTACTGTGGCTGTTGTAACCTTGCCTTTTACTGTAGAAGGTCTTAGAAGGCAAAGGAATGCAGAAAAAGGACTTGAAAGATTAAGAAAAGTTACCGATACCGTTATTGTAATACCAAATGATAAATTACTAGATATTGCCCCAGGATTACCTATAAATGCAGCCTTTAAAGTTTCTGATGATATTTTAATAAGGGCTGTAGGGGGAATTGCCGAATTGATTACAAAACCAGGGCTAGTAAACGTTGACTTTGCAGATGTTAGATCTGTAATGAGAGAAGGAGACGTTGCAATGATTGGAATGGGTGAATCCGACACCGAAAACAGAGCTAAAGAAGCTATAACTGAAGCTTTGAGTAGCCCTCTAATAGATGTAGATGTAACAGGTGCTAAAGGAGCTTTAATCAATATTACTGGCAGCTCAAACATGAAACTTGAAGAAGCCGAAAAGATTGTTGAACATGTAACAAATGAACTTGAACCCGATGCCCAGATTATATGGGGTGCAATGATAAACGAAGATATTAAAAATGGGCTTAGAGTCATGGTTGTCCTTTCAGGAGTCAAATCGCCTTACATATTCGGTAGAAAAGAAACTGAAATGCTGATTGAAAGCGAAACGCCCGTTAGGGGTATCGATCTTGGAATAGAATACATTTAAAAAGGATTCTAAATAATTAGCCTCATGGCAGAGGCTAATTTAAAGAAAAAGGAAAGGGCAAGAAGCTTGATTTCAGAGTACACAAGAGTACTTAAGCTTGCTAAAAAGCCTGGAAGAAAGGAATATTCTCTTACTTCTAAAGTTACAGCTATAGGAATAGTTTTGATTGGAACGATTGGGTACATATTAAAATATGTTTCAGTAATAATCCAAAACTTTGGAGCATAAATTCCTTTTACAAAGGCTAAACTTTTTAAATCTTTGAGTAGCTTTGATTTTGTTGTTATTGTGGGAGAGAATGTAATGGATGATGACGATAATCCAATCTTTGCATTAAAGGTAGCTGTTAATCAGGAAAAGAATGTAGCAAAGATGATTGAGGGAAAAGTAAAAACTAACAACCTTAAAGTTTATGCAGTCTTAGCACCAGAAACCTTAAAAGGGTATGTTTTCATTGAGGCGAGTGATAAAGGGGCTGTAGAAGAAGCCATTCAAGGACTTCGAAATGTAAGGGGAATTCTTGAAGGTAAAATCGCCTTTGATGAAATTAGTCATTTCTTAGAGGCAAAGCCATCGGTGTCTGGCCTTGCAAAAGGTGACATTGTAGAGTTAATAGCTGGACCATTTAAAGGTGAGAAAGCTAAGATTATAAGAGTGGACAAAGGAAAAGAAGAACTTACAGTAGAACTTCTTGAAGCAATGGTACCTATACCAGTTACTGTCAAAGGAGATTATGTTAGAATCATAGAGAAAAAGAGCTAGTGGTGATATAATGGGAAAAGAGAGATCTGTTACCTCACTTGTCGATGGAGGAAAAGCTACTGCTGGTCCGCCTTTAGGGCCTGCTTTAGGACCACTTGGTATTAATGTGGGAAAGGTTGTCGCAGAAATAAATGAAAAAACGAAAGATTTTCAGGGCATGAAAGTTCCTGTCAAAATATTTGTTGACGACAAAAAGAACTTTAGAGTTGAAGTTGGAGTTCCTCCCGCATCCGCATTAATTCTTAAAGATCTTAAATTAGAAAAAGGGTCTTCTACGCCATCTTCAAGTAAAGTCGGGGATATAAGTATAGAAGCACTTGTTAAAATAGCTAAAATGAAAGAACCTTCATCATTATCTCCTACTATTGCAGGCGTAGTCAAAGAAATATTGGGAACATGTGTTTCGATGGGCGTAACCTGTGAAGGAAAAGATCCAAGGGTAGTACAAAATGAGATAAGCGAAGGAAAGTATGATAATTTAATTAAATAAGGAGGAATCGTTTTGAAAGATGCCGTATTACGAGCAGTGAAGAAGGCCAAGGAAACTTCAAAGCCGAGAAACTTCACACAGTCCATGGAGATGAGCATAAATCTTCAAGGACTAGATATGAAAAAAACTCAAAATCGTATCAAAGAGGACTTTGTTTTACCTAATGGTAGGGGCAAAGATGTTAAAATAGGAGTCTTTGCTTCAGGCGACTTGGCATTAAGGGCCAAGAAGGAAAATTTGTCAGTATTTGATCAAGAGGACATAGAAAAATTCGCAAAGGACAAAAAACTTGCAAAAAAAATTGCAAATACACACGATTTTTTCATAGCGCAAACTGATTTCATGACCTTAGTTGGAAAATCTTTAGGTCCAATATTTGCGCCGAGAGGAAAAACGCCCTCACCTTTGCCTCCAACTGCTTCGCTCGAACCTATATTAAATAAATTGAAAAAAACAGTTAAAATAAAAAGCACAAACCATCCGGTAATCCATATGTTAGTTGGCTCTGAAAAAATGGAAGACGAACTTTTAGCCGAGAACATTTCAGAAATTATTAAGTTTTTTGAAAAGAAGTTTGAAAAAGGATTTGACAATATAAAGTCAATTTATATCAAAACTTCTATGGGGCCCGCAGTAAAACTGGAGGATTTTAAATGAAGGGAAGAGTAGCAGTAAAAGGGGAAGTAGCTGAATGGAAATCAGAAGAGGTAAAATCCCTTAGGAGCATGATAAATTCTTCTCCTGTTGTGGGGGTAGTTGATCTTCAAAATATTCCTGCAAAACAGCTACAAAACATAAGGGAAGACTTGAGAGGCAAAGTTACTTTTAGAATGTCTAAAAATAATTTAATGAAGATAGCTCTAGAAGAAACTGAAAAGGAGTCACTTAAAGATCACATTAGTGCTGGGGCAGCTTTCATTTTTTCAAAAGAAAATCCTTTTAGAATTTATAAGCTTTTACAAAAATCAAAAGCTCCTGCACCTGCAAAACCAGGCGATATTGCAAAAACAGATATAGTAATTCCACAAGGAAGTACCGGGTTGCCACCAGGTCCACTTGTAAGTGAACTTCAAACTCTAGGAGTTCCTGCTAAAATCGATAAGGGTTCAATCTCAATCGAAAGAGAAACAGTTTTTGTTAAACAAGGGGAAACAATATCTAAGAAAGTTAGCGAAATTCTTTCCCAACTCAAGATTGAACCAATGGAAGTAGGTGCGGATTTAGAAGCTGCTTATGAAGAAGGATTAATATTTAAGAAAGATGTTCTAAGAATAGACGATGTTGAAACTACAAGCAACATAATAAAGGCATTCACTAATGCTTTGACACTATCATTTGAAAGAAAAATATTTACTAAACAAAGCGTTAAACTATTTATACAGCAAGCCACAATTAAATCAAAATCCTTGGCGATTGGTGCAAACATAGTTTCTCCAGAAACAATTGGACAAATAATGTCAAAGAGTGTTTCTCAAGCTCTTAGTCTATCTAGATTGTTAAATAGCGCTGCATTGGATGATGAACTTAAAAGTAAGTTGAACGTAGTTCAATCAGTAGCACCTGCTGAAAAAAAGGTAGCTGAAAAAAAAGTTGAAGAATCTAAAGATAATAAAGATAAAGATGGGGACGCCGGATTAGAAGGTCTAGGGGCCCTATTTGGTTAATTAATGGAGGTGTGATTATGGAATATGTATATGCTGCGATGATCCTTCACGAGGCTAAGAAGGAAATAAATGAAGCAAATTTAAAAAATGTTTTAAAAGCTGCCGGAGTAACAGTCGATGAGGCTAGAATTAAAGCTCTTGTATCTTCATTGGAAGGTGTAGATATAGAAGAAGCTATAAGTTCTGCTTCAATGCCAGTTGCCCAGGCACCTGCAGCTGCACCAGCAGCAAGCGCTTCAGACCACAAAGCTTCTGGAGAATCAAAGAAGGAAGAAAAGAAAGAAGAAACAGATGAATCAGCACTTGAAGGTTTAGGCGCTCTCTTCGGTTAATTCTTTATCTTCTATTTTTAATTTTCTCTTTTTAAAACCTTTACATACAACATATGTCTCTCTGCTTGCGGATCTAGACGACTCAGGTTTTGATATTTTAACATAATGGAATTCCACTTTTAAATCATCTACCAATTCTTTTGTATCTTCTCCCTGAAATATTTTTATCAAAAGATTACCTTTGAACTGTAATAAATTTAAAGATAATTCTAAAGCCCTGTAACAAAGATCAATTGACTTTTGATGATCAAGTGATCTAATCCCAGAAGTATTGGGTGCAAGGTCTGAAATTATCGTATTAAATTCTTCTTTGATCTCTTTAACTTTCTGAATAGTTTCCTCTTCAAAAATATCTCCTTGAATAAAATATGAATTTGGAAATTTATCTTTTACCATTTTTAAATCAATACCTACTACCACTCCACTATCACCAACTAAAGTTGATGCTATTTGCATCCAACCACCCGGAGCAGCCCCTAAATCGAGAACACTATAACCTTTCTTGATAATATTGAATTTTTTGTTTAGTTGGATTAATTTAAAAGAGGCCCTAGATTTATATCCTTCTTTCTTGGCCATTTTATGGTAACCGTCTTTTTGCTGATACATAATAAATAATACATAAAAACTCTTTTAAATGTATATTTTTCCCTAAACATGTGTCAAATCTACTTGAATCTTCATCTTATTGGAATTCAAAAGGAATACTTCTTGACAGAATGGGCAAACATAAAGATGCACTAGAATGTTTTGAAAAAGCAAGGTCTATAGATCCAAAAGATATAGATGTTATAACCAATATCGGGATATCCTTCGACAAACTAGGAAAACCGGAAGAAGCTTTGAAGTTTTATGACATGGCACTACAAAAACAAGAAGATACAAAGACCATATATAATAAAGGAATTTCACTTTCAAAATTAGGTAAGTATTCTGAAGCTGTATACTGTTTTAAAAAAGTATTAGAAGAAGAAAAAAATAACAAAAACGCAATCATTAATCTTGCTATTGCACTTCAGAAAATGGATAGATTAGACGAGGCTATTCAAATATTAAAAGAATGGGGAGAATTTGACTACACATACACAAGAGCCCATCTTATGTTAGAAAATGCAAAAAAACAAATTGAAAATTCAATAAATTTATTACAAATATGTCTCAACGAGAACTCCGAGAGTATCCCTTCTCTTGAAAATATCGCATATGCTTATAAAATGTTAGATATGGACGGAGAATCATTAAGATACTTAGAAAATGTAAGACATCTTTACTCCGAAAGAAGAAAAGTTGAAGAGAAAATTAAAAATCTAAAAGACCTTTTGGCGGAATGTTTATCTAACTATGAAAAAATAGGCCAAAGTTTAACGGAAAAAAAAGACTGCGGAAAAAATTATAATTTTTATAAGGATATTTTTGAAGGCCTTTTTCATGATATATTATTAATTGATGAAGATTATTCTAACTTCTTAGAAAATTATGGAAAAAGGTCAATATCGTCCTCTAATGTATATATTAAAGAACTACTTGTTCGAACTAATAATCTAAGAGAGAGTATCGAAACATTAAAGATTAAAATAGAAGAAGACATTGGAAGGCCGAGTATTAGATATATTTTTTATATCTTAGATTCTTTGGAGAGAAAAAAAGAATCAGATGTCCAAGTATATTTAATCAATAATGGGGACATGGATGCTTTTGATATATCTGTCCTAATAGAAAAGAACAAAGATTTGAACATTCCAAGGATTGAAGATAAAATAGAATTTCTCAAACCCATGGAGTATCGTCCATATAAAATCCAAGTTAGGCCTAAAAACGAAGGCTTATTTGAAATTAAAGCATTTTGCAATTATAAGGGTAATGAGTTTTATGAATCGAGTATGAAGTATCCTTTGGAGATACCTTATTTTCCTGATGAAGATTCCGTATCTTTGATTTCTTATTTAAAAGTTTTAAGATTAGATATGGATGCTACCGCCGAGGAAATAAAACGTAGATGGAAAGAACTTTCAAAGTATTATCACCCCGATAAAACTCAGGATGAACAAGAAAAGAAAATAAAAGAAAACATTCTAAAAGAAATAAATGAGGCATATGAAGAATTAAAAAATTACTACTAGCTTCCTTTATTTTAATATTAAGTAATAGCAAGATATAAAAATTACTTAATTAAATTAGATATATGAAACGTAAATTGAGTGTAATAATAATTTCTATATTGGTATTCCAGTTCTTTTTTATATATCCCGTACTATCTGTTAATGTACCAAGGTCTTTTTTTGTTAATACTACTAATGGCCAACCCCAATCACTAATAGTTGTAGGAAGAAATGCAGCATCAATGGATTTTATATCTGGAAATTTAATAATAACAAAAATTCAGAGTGAAGCTTATTTCGAAAGATTCGTTTTCGTTACAATAACTGGATCTAGAATAATGGAGGCTTCAAATGATCAATTAATTGCTTTAGATCCCTCTACTATTAATTTAACTTGGTCTGACAACGCAGGGAATACTGGTACATTTACGTATGGTCAATCTATTCTAGTAACAAATCTAAGATTCATTACTACCGATACAAATAATCTAAAGATATACATAGCCCAAAGTCAAAATCCAATAAATATCTTAAATCCTGAACTTAATAGAAATGTTACAATTACTCCAGATTTCTCTATCGAACTCTTGGATAATAATGGTAACTTACCGGGATTGTACAATCCTGGAGGGAATGTAAGATTTAATACTATATTTAGAAAAGAGCAACCTGGATCATTTCAACAAGTTAAAGTCAATATATGGGAACCTCAAAAGCTAATAACAACAGACCAAGCATTAACGGAAAATGTTGCTAGGAACAATAATCTTATATTGGTAGGGGGGCCTGTTGCAAATAGACTCGTCGCAGGATTAGTTCAGAGGGGACAATCAAGAGTTGACTGGTATACCTCCCCAGGAGATATTGAATATATCCCTAATGGATTATATGGTCGTGACGTGATTATTGTTGCAGGAGCAGACAGAGAAAAAACAAGAGCGGCAGTATTAAAACTGATTAGTTCTTAATGGCTATATTCAAATTTAATATCTATATATTATTTTTAATAGTCTCCATAGGAACTGAAGGGGTTATAATGAAAGAGGTATTAGTATTATATAATGGTCAAAAATATAAATGTAAACAATGTGGAGAATGTTGTAGGGTAAGAGGAGTTCCACTTACTTTATTTGATATTGAAAGAATAGAAAAAAATACTGACAAAGAGTTTGCTTTGTATGATCTTACTAGGGAAAAATTTGTAATTGAAAAAAGAATTTGGGACAACGGATGCGTATTTTTGGATGATAAAAATTGTACCATACATGAATACAAACCATTGATTTGCAGACTTTTTCCGTTGGGAGTTTTTTATAATCCTATCTCTGATTCAGATAGTCCGCATGTACTTAAAAATGGTGAAAAGATTTACATATATGTAGACTTATCCTGCCCTGGAATAGGAAACGAAGGAGAGCCTTTTGATATTGATAAAATCTTAGAATTATGTCAAAAAATAAAAATTGAGATGGCGTATACTTTAAACTTATAGGGATTCTATGAAAATAGCAGATGGAAAAAAATTAGATATTATTAAAAAAACAATAGAAAGTTATGGAGGCATTTTTGAATTACCCGATAATTCTGTGCTATTGATAATTGTTGATGAATTATTTATTGTTAATAAATCTCTTTATGAGAAACTAGAAACAGAAAACATAAAGGAAAATTTGATTTCAAGTGGAACGCAAATTGGAAAATTTCAAAAAGGTAATTTCTTGTTAGGCCTAGAAAGTTATTTAATAATGGGCCATAATTCAAAAAAATCAAAATTGAATGAAAAAGGCACTTCTTTGTTTTTATATGGGCGTGACGTTTTCATTAAAAATATTATAAATTCACCAAAAAAAGGTTATGTATTGGTGTCTAATGCAAGAAATGAAGTAATAGGCTTGGGAAAATTTGATGGTAAAATGCTTAGTAATGTAATAGATAGAGGATCATATCTTAGAATTTTAGAATAATGTTTAATTTAGAACATTGAATATTAAATTTGTTACACCAAGGTCATCAGATTTAAAAGGCATTTTTATTTTCTTGATTCGGTGATAATTAATGGTAGTTAATATGAAAGGTAAGCATCTTGCTTCTTTACATGACCTTACGAAAGAAGAAATATGGCAAATTTTGAAAACTGCCGAAATGTTAAAAATTAAACAGAAAACTGGGGAAAAGCATGAATTGTTGTATGGCAAAACTTTAGCAATGATATTCCAAAAACCATCTACAAGGACAAGAGTGTCGTTTGAGGTGGGAATGAAACAGTTAGGTGGGCATGCCTTATACTTATCCGCCACCGACCTGCAGTTGGGCAGGGGCGAAACAGTAGGTGACACCGGTGCAGTTCTTTCTCGTTACTGTGATGGTATAGTAGCCAGAGTATTCTCACATGACAACATTCTAGAATTATGTAAACATTCCACAGTTCCAGTAATTAATGCACTTTCAGATCTTTTGCATCCCTGTCAGTGTTTAGCTGATTTAGAAACAATTCTTGAAAAGAAACAGGAATTCAAAGGACTTAAATTGGCATTTGTCGGGGATGGAAACAATGTTTGTCATTCTCTTATGTTTGGATCCGCAAAGGTAGGAATGGAAATGACAGTTGTATGCCCAAAAGGCTATGAACCTGACAAACAAATAGAAAAATTGGCATTGGAAGATGGACTTAAATTAGAGATTACAAACGATCCAAAAGGTGTTAAGGGTGCCGATGTAATATATACTGACGTATGGGCAAGCATGGGAAAAGACAAAGAACATGACGACAGGGTAAAAATATTCAAACCTTACCAGGTCAATGAAAAATTAGTTTCACAGGCTCAAGATGATTGTATAGTTATGCACTGTTTACCAGCACATAGGGGAGAAGAGATAACTGATGAGGTTGTCGATGGGCCACATTCTGTAGTACTTGACCAAGCTGAAAACAGAAATCATGCACAGAAAGCACTAATGGCACTATTAATGTAATATACTTTTATATATTTTTTATATACTTTTTTTTAGTAATACTTTTATACATCCCGAATAAATAACATTAAATATCTAGAAAAATATATAAACTCTAGTAATAAAATCCATAAAAGGGATATTCATGAGAATTTCTAAATTATATGGGCTCGAATTATATAATACTAAAGGCGAGTACATAGGTATAATTAATGATATTATTCTTGAAGTAAAAGAAGGAGTTGTATTTGGACTAGCAGTTGGACAAGAAAAAGGCATAGACAATATTGCAGTTCCATTCAAGGATGTTTCTGCTATTGGAGACATCGTTATTGTAAGAGCTAAGAAAGAAGACTCAGTAAAACTTGGAATGTAAGGTGTACTTAAAATGGCAGGTAAAGTCGAAAAATATCTTTTGGATAAATTGCAGATGGAAAAACTTCATTTTTCTTTAGTTGACCCAGACAGTTTTTCTATAGAAGAAGCAAAGAGTGCCGCTTCAGTTTCTGAAGAAGCTGGAAGCGATGCTATATTGATAGGTGGTTCTACTCATACTTTGGGAAATTATCTTGATATTTTAATAGAATCTATCAAATCTAATACCAAACTTCCGGTTATCATCTTTCCTGGGGGCGTAGCTCAAGTATCTCCTAAGGCTGACGCAATTTTATTCATGTCTTACATGAATTCAAGAAATCCCTATTTTATCACAAAATCTCAGGCTCTCGGAAGTTTCTTAGTTAAAAAAACACAAATTGAACCAATACCCACAGGTTATTTAGTAGTTGAACCAGGTGAAACAGTTGGATGGATGGGCGAAGCAGATCTTATACCTAGAAAAAAACCACAAATTGCAGCAGCATATTCTTTAGCTGCACAGTATTTGGGAATGAGACTCGTATATCTTGAAGCTGGATCAGGTTCACCAGAAACAGTAACTCCAGAAATGGTTGGACTTGTAAAAAAAGTTATTGATATACCTTTAATTGTGGGAGGGGGAATAAGAACTCCTGAATCTGCTAAAAAACTTGCAATGGCAGGAGCAGATATATTCGTAACAGGAACAATAATCGAGAAAGACAAAGAAAAGCTTTTTGATATCATAAAAGCTATAAAAAGTTAAAGTGGGCGGACTATAGCCCATCTTTTGTAATATTGGCATTGAACTAAGCGACCTACCACAAACCTCAGACCAGGTTTCACAGGTTTTAGTTTGGTCTTGCACCATGTGGGAAGGTATTCCACCGTATCCTTGGTCTTCTCAGTAGTTTTTGAATTTGTTGCCAAATTCTATCTACATCATTTTCATCAGACAAAGGCCGTTTTTTTCTGTTCCTTTACCTTGGGTTTAACCAAGCATCTTTCGATGCCACATCCTGGTCGGGTGGATGGAGCTTCCTCCCCTAAGGGAAGCCAATATTCCGCCCACACAATACCTTAAAAACGTTTAAGATATAAGTTTTATTATGAATATTCTAATGATTGGGGAATATCCTCCAAAAATTGGAGGCATTTCTACTCATATCTCCCAACTCAAAAAAGAATTAAATAATCTTGATCAAGACGTTTTTGTTTTAAGTTATTCCGACTCATTAGAAGAAAAAGTTTATTCTACAAAATTGCCTAAGAAGTTTAGAGGAATATTTTTTATCATATTTGGTTTTTTTAAAGGTATTAATATTATTAGAACTAATAATATTGATTTAATACATGCTCATTTTGCTACAACTTCCGGATTGCTTGGTTATTTATTGTCTATCTTTACTAGAAAAAAAAGAATTCTAACAGTTCATGGAAGCGATATTAATGTACATCTAAAAAAGAAAATCCTAGGAAAATTTGTCAAATTTGTATTATCTAAATATCAAGTTATAATAGCAGTTTCTCCTGACTTGGTAGAAAAAATCAGGAATTTAATAAAAGGAGAAGTTGTTTTTGTTCCAAATGGCGTAGATCACATTCGTTTCTATCCTGAAAAACATGAAAAAAAAGGCGTAGGATTTATAGGAGCTTTAGTAAATGAAAAAAATCCCAAAGATTTCCTTAAATTAGTAAGTCTACTTAGAGCAAAAGGAATAGTTGAGCCTGCTTTTATCATCGGGGACGGATATCTAAAAAAAGAACTTCTGGAATCTTCCCAAGGACTGGATATTATTTTTTTAGGAGAGGTAGTCGAAACAGAAAGATATCTAAATAAATTTCTTTGCGTAGTATCAACTTCGAAAACAGAAGGCTTTGGCATTTCTATTTTAGAGTCAATGGCATCTGGGACACCTGTAGCATCTTTATCAAGTCCTGGGTCTGATTATTTATTAAGTGATTTGGGATTAACGGCCCAAGACACTAATGAATTGGAGAAATTAGTAGAAAACATACTAATAAATCCTGAATTCAGAAACAATCTTTCCAATAAAGTTCTAGAAAGATCAAATCTATTTTCTTGGGAAAATACTGCAATAAAAACTTTGGAAGTATACAAAAAAATCTCATTTAAATAGAGGGATATAAGGATTTATCTTTATTAAAACAAGAAAAGAAAAACCAATCCCAAGTGTATATGCAAGTATATCATGGGCTATAAGCCAGCTATAACCCTCTTCAAAAAGATATATTGTTACAATTAATCTTAATATATTTAAAAACAATAAAATAATAAGGAATAATGAAAGGTAAATTATTTTCTTTAATAACGATAATGAAGACAATACGAATAGTGCAGTAAATATGGCACCTGACGCCAATCCAATACACCTCTTAGATATTTCATAATTACCCACTGCTACAAATTTGTTATCAACGATAAGTGATTTTTCTATTCCAAAAATATTTATTCCGCCCTTAACAGCTTCAGCTGTAAAAATTCTTATGGGTGTATAGTCACTTATAATATAAAGAAATATGGAAATTAATGTCCCCTTGATAAAAAAAATAATCTTAGTATAATTACTTTCTCCATATTTGCTTATTATAATATTTTTTATCATTATTTTTTTAATAATAAAATCTGTTTTAAGTTTTTGCTTATTCTTTTTGCAGATTTCTTAATAATCAGGGATAATTTTATATATTAATATACTTTTTACTTTATAAATAACGGAGGAATTTTATTGGGAGAGTCACTAGTCATATCCTCAGGAAAGGGCGGTGTAGGTAAGACTACTATTTCTGCTAATCTGGGAATAGCTCTTTCCGAAGTTGGGCTCAGCGTTCTAATTTTCGATGCAGATATAACCATGGCAAATCTTGAGTTAATATTTGGTATGGAAGGACTACCTAAGACAATACAAGATGTATTAGAAGATAAGGCAAGGCCTGAAGATATAATATATGACGGCCCTGGCGGTGTTAAAGTTGTTCCTGCGGGACTTTCTTTAAGAAGACTAAAGAAATCAGATCCTGATAAAATTAATCAAATATTCAAATTATTTGTTGAAAAAGTAGATTTATTAATAATTGATGGACCTCCCGGACTTGAAGTAGATGCAGTTACTTCTATCGCAGCTTCCCAAAACATGCTTTTGATAGTAAATCCTGAAATTACTTCACTGTCAGACGCATTAAAGATTAAACTTGTAGCAGAAAAATTGGGCACAAGAATACTTGGAGTTATAGTAAACAGAGTTAGAGGGGATCCAACAGAAGTTTCAGGTCCTGAAATAGAAGCAATACTAGAACTTAGGATAATTGGAAATATCCCGGAAGATCCTATAGTAAAGAAATCAACAACACTAGGTAAACCTTTTGTTTTATTAGACCCAAAATCTCCGGCTTCAATCGCTGTTAGAGGGATTGCGAGAAAAATTGCAGGAAAAAAATCAGAATTTGAACCTTCTACAAAATCCATGAATAAGCTAATGGGAGGACTTTTTGGGAGATGATATTATGGCGTTATTAGATATAATGATTAATGGTTGGATTATAATCTTTATTATAGCCATAATTAGTATTATAATTAATATTGTCTTGGGCGTAAGAGTGTACTTACAAAGAGAAGAACTTGAACGATTACGGGGTGGCAGATTGTCCAGAGAAGAGCTTGAAATATTAAGGGCACGTCTAGCGAGAATTAAAAGACTTTCTAAATAGCGCCTAAATTAATATCTAAAACCTATAATTTCCTATTTTTTTTAAAAGAATTAGTTACTAATTCTAAAAATTAAAAATATCTATTGTTAGTCAATAATACCAAAAGCTTTATATAGGTATTAAATCATAATTGGTAGTGGATATTCACAACTAGGTGGAACAATGCACAAATCCAATTATTTATACTTCCTAAATATATTTTTATTATTGATATTTGTTGTCGGCGTTGTTGCAACTCCAGTCTTGGCGCAAGGTGTAATATCTGGTAAAGTTAAAGATTATAATGCAACAAATCCTTCAAATTCTCCTGGAATAGCAAGTGCTATTGTCGACGCTTACAAAGCAAGCGATACCAATGCTTGTCCAACAATTAAAGGCATGGCAACAACAGATGTTAATGGCGCATATTACATATATCCATTAGAACATGGAATGTACAGAATTAGGGCATATGCACCCGGATACAAATCTGAATATCCTTTTTCATTAATTGCCAATACTTGCTCAACTTCTTGTTCTCCTGATTATAATTTTACACTTAAAGATACAAATGGTAGCGTAATAGGAAAAGTTTTCCAACCTGATGGGATAACTCCAATTGGAGGTGCAACAGTAAGGGCTTACTACCCCGGGACAGAGAATGTATTAGCAAGTTCAACAACTTCTTCAGAAGGAAACTATACTCTTTCAAATGTTGAAGGAGTTTATGATCTAGAAGCTTCAGGAGTGGGATGGTTACCAAAAAAGTTAAGGGTAACAGTTCCACCTTTCCCTTCAGTACTAACTCAAGATTTTGTTCTTTTACCCGGGCCTTACTACGACCCTGATGCAGTTTTTATGGGGTGGATAGAGATTGGTGATCTAACAGTTGTAGGTGACTATACTATACTACTAAAAGACCTTCAAAGAAGGCATCCTGTAATGCCACCAGAAAGAGGTATTCTGGAAGTATATAGAAAAGGAACAATGGTGATACAACAAGTAGTAGTTCCTGGAGACACACTTTATATAGATGAAATTATAAAAATAAAGATAAATGAAATTAACGATCATGAAAATTCTAATTATTTTGGGAGATATAAACTCCATATAACAGTAACTAAAAGAAAAGAACCTGAATTATCAATTAATTTGACAACTCTCTATCGGGGAGAGATAGATGATAAAGATAGAACTTTCTTAAGGGGAAGTAAAGAAGGAATAAAAACAGTACTCCTAGGTGACGTTGATATTAATGCTAGTTCAGGGTCTGTAGAATTTGATGGTAGTACTTATTCTTTTAATGTTTCTAAGATAAATAATAATATTCAATACGTGTATAACTTTAAGCAAGTCAATGGTTCATTCGTTCAACTAGGTGAATTGCGACGAGGCGACATTGTTACTCTTGGTAAAGACAGCACGTGTAAAAACATTAGAGAGCTCACAATCTATGAACTTGGTGGCACTACAGTAATTTGGACGCCAATAATACATTCAATTATGAGGCCAGAAGATTTCGAATTTGAAACTGATAATGTAATTGAAAAACCTCAGTCAGATACTACTTTTTGGTATGTAACTGAGATTGAGAATACTGGAGATATACCTGCAAAAAATGTCAAAATACATATAACAGCTAAAGACTTCACATTTTTGACTGGTAACAAATGCTATTGTGGTTCTGACAAAGAGACATGTCTTGAAATAAAATCTATGGAACCCGGTGAAAAAAGACTCATTGTATTTAAGTTTAAGGCTCCTCCAACGGATTATCTAAAAGTATCACCAATTCAAATTGATTTGTCATATCAAATGGCTTACTTCAATGAAAAAGGACAGGAAGTAATTCAAGATTATTCAAAAACAGATAAAACTTTAATCACAATAGTCCCAAAACAACCGGAATTCCAAATTACAAGAAATATAGTGAAAGAAAAACTTTTTGTTGGAGAAACTACTGATATCGAAGTCAGAATAAAGAATACTGGAGACATAACCGCTACAAAAATAAAACTAATTGACTATATACCAGATGGGTTTGAACTAATCGATGGTAGCGCAACAATGAACATTGATAAAATGGCAAAGAATGAAACCTTCACTTTAATCTATAAAGTCAAAGCACTCGAAATGGGCGAGTTTGATTTTAAGACCCAATTACTTTTTGAAGATGAAGCAGGTAAAAAATACAAAACATCTTCAAAAATTGAATCTGTTACCGTAAGAAAGGAATTTCCAAGACTTGAAATTCTTAAAAAATTGGATAGAGTTACAATATCCAGAGGGGATTCTGTAATTGTAGTCTTAGTTGTTAGAAATACTGGAAATAAGATTGCCAGAGATGTTCAAGTTCTTGATTTTGTCCCTGAAGGATTCAGATTGATTGATGATCCAAAAACAAAGAGGATCGAATATACAATTCCCGAACTAAAGCCAGAACAGGAAAGAATGTTTAAATATATAATAACTGCATCCTATCCCGGAGAATACAAAATCGGGGATACAAAATTATTATATTATGACCTTGAAGGCCATAGCTTTGAACATATCGCAGCAGGTACCTCTGTAAGAGTAAATGGAGAACCTAAAATATCAATTTCAAATATACAATATTTCAATGAAGATTATTCATTTGCAGACTACAAATATGTAGACGTTGTCCTGACATTAACTAATACAGGAGACGGTCTAGCAAAAAAAATAAGTTATATTAATTCTATATCCGGAGACATTGAACTCGTTGATGGAGAACTAGGGGGCTTTGTTGATACTCTAAAACAAGGTGACTCAAAGACAACTAAATTCACTGTCAGAGTTCTTCAAGAAAATAAGGATAAAATTTTCACGATTAATACTTCTTCAGAATTTGAAGATATAGCTGGAAAGAAAGCTAAATCTGAATCTTCAACAAATATCACAGTAGGAGGAAGGACCCCAAACATACAATTGTTAAGGCAAGAATCTGAGTATAAGTCTGATGTTATCAGAATTGGTCACATCATCCCTGTAGTAACAATAATTACTAACACAGGAGATGGCGATGCTAAAAATGTTCGACTTGAAGACAAAATTCCTTCAAATCTTCAATTAACAACAGGTATTAATTATTGGGGTGGACAATTAAAACCTGAAGAGAGGGTAACTTTAAGATACACTTTAGTGCCTTCTCAAGGTGGAGAATATCAGATTGGCCAGACTTTATCTACATATGAGGACGAATGGGGGGTCAAAGGTACAAAATCTTTATCCCCTACATTGGTCACTGTTTGGGGCCCTTCAATTTCTAGAACTATTTCTACTAATGATATTGAAGAAGGAGAAACATTGAAAATAATTTATACAGTCAAAAACTGGGGTAAAGATGATATATACGAAGTTAAATTAGTTGAAGCTCTTCCCCCTGGCTTTGAGATAGTTTCCGGAGATAAGGAAATTATTATAGGAGAAATAAAGGGCGGAAGTGAAGTATCAAAAGAATTACAGATAAAGGCTACAAAATCAGGAGCTTTTATCTTAGAAGATTCTAAATTTTACTGGAAAAATGTTTTTGAAGAAATAAAATCTTTTGATATTGAAAGGACTACAATCAGTGTGAAAGCAAAAGCAGTGCCTCAAACTACTTTGCCAAATGTTCCACAATCTGTTACCAAAACAATAGAAGACCTCAAAGCCTCTCCATATGCCCCATATATCGTAATTGCATTAATTGTATTAATATTATCTATAGTAGGTTACTCAACCTTTAGGTCAGTAAGGTCAAAGGGGCCTTCTTCAAATAGATCGTTGGCAACAAAAGATGATAAGAGACCCCCAGAGATTAATACTGACAAAAAAGAAAAACTAAAATCGAAAAAGAGATTTGGATTTTTCTCTAAACAAAAAGAAAAAGTTGTTAAATCTGAGCAAAAAATACCAATTGCTTCATTTGAGAGTCAAGCTAAATCATTATCTAGCGAGTCAAAAAAAGAAAAGAATAGTTTCGGGCTATTTTCTAAAAAGGAAAAACTACCTTCAAAAGAAAAAATTCCAACACCGCCCTCTCCAAGCCTTGAAGCAGAGAATAAATTTAAAGATTTTGTAAAGCGTGAAGAAGATAGTAAAATATTAACTAAAGACCAAATTGATCAAGAACTACTTGGCAAAAAAGTTGCACCTCCTGCAATAAAGCAAAAACAAAAAAATAAATTTTCATTATTTTCAAAGAAAAAAGAAGGGATACCTCCAGAGAGAAAATCTTTTTCATTATCCCATCTTTATGAATCACAGGAAGATAAAGATATCAAAAAGGACATTTTGAGAAAAGAACTTGAATCTGTAAATGGTATGGGTGAAGGCGTACCACCAATAAAAGAGATATCTACTAATAATTCAAAGCCTGAATTGAAATATTCTCGTCCAATAAGACCAATTGCAAAGGAAGAAGTTATTATAAGGCCACCTATGGTAGAATTTAGGCCCCCTGAAGAAATAAGAAAAGAGTTAGAAGAACTGAAATCAACTTTACAAGATCAGAATAAACTAGACTCTCTCGATTCTTTTGAAATTGAATCCCTAAGGTCAGAAATATCTAAAACATTAGAAGATATTGAAAAAAGGAAAGGAAATATCGAAATAGCAGAACAAAGTATCGAACAAGAAAATATTTCTAAGTTAGAGTTAATGGATAGAAAAGAACTTGAGGAATTCCAATCTAAAATTTTAAATGAAATTAATGAGCTTGAAACAAAGAAGCGGATTGACTTCGAAGAAGAACAATTGAAGGAGATTAAAGGTAGGGTAGTTCCTAAAAATGTTGATTTGGATTTGCCTCCGTCCGTAGAAAGAGCCTACAAAGAGTTCAGACAAAACAAAAATAAAGGGGCTCCAGAAAATCCATTTAATGAACGAGACAACGGTTCTACTAAAAAGACTAGTTCCTGGACAAATAACTTTAGGCATAACAATACCTCTCCAGAAATACCTGCTTCTATTAGAGAACTATTAGAGAAAAGACCTTCTAGTTCAAGCGATACCTATACTCCAATACCTGATGTAAAAGAAGTAATTAAAGGAAAAAAAGAAATTAATTCTCACTTCTTTTCTAGAAATTCTCCTTCAACTCCGGATCCAAAAGAAATAATAAAAGGAAAGAAGAAGGATTCAATTTAAGATTTATTTATATATAATACGAAACTCTTTTATAACTATTTTTAGAAACTTATACGTGTTTTAATGTCCCGTTTCATATCTAAAGATATAACAGATATTAAGTCAGTTATTGAATCGATATCTGAACTTACTGGAGAGTGTCTATTTACAATAAATAAGGACGGGTTATATATTGAAGGAACAGATCCTTCGCTTATTTCTAAAGTAGAATTTTTAATACCCTCTAAAAACTTTGATACTTATGAAGTAGACTCTGAAGAATCTATTGGAATAAATATCGACTCTTTCTCAAAAATATGCAGAAGGGCGCATCCTTCAGAATCTTTGTTAATTGATGTGAACTCTAAAGCTGGAAAGATTGAACTTATTTTAGAAAGTGATATTAGACGAAATTTTGAATTTACTTTACTTTCAACTAGTAATTTTAATATCCCTAAGTTAAATCCAAAATACTCAACTTTCATTGAAATTGACAGCAAATTGTTCAGGGATATTATAAAAGACATGGCAGTCATTGGAGGGACAATTCTTTTTTCAGTTCATAAAAATAATCTATCAATTCTATCTGAGGATTACACCTCCAAAGCTCTAGCAGAAATCACTTCAGATTCAAAATCAATAAAAAAATTTGAATCAAAAACTACTCTTCATTCAAAATATAATTTAAACTATATCTTAAGTTTTTTAAATGCTTATACACTATCTGACTATCTTAAAATATCTGTTGGAGGTACAAAACTTCCATTAAAACTTGAATACCCTGTAGGTGAAGATGGTCGTTTCACTTTATACCTTGCTCCGATGGAGATATAGATGAACTTATTATTTTTCTTATCTGGCAGTAGCATTTCATTTGCGAAAGAAGAAGTTATTTCATTGTTAGATTCATCCAGTAAAAAATATGAAACTGTTTATGCCGAAGGTCAATTATTAATTGTTAAAATAAGTAAACCTGATATTTCTTTTCTTTCTAGGCTGGGCTTAACTCATTTTGTTTTAGATATTGTTTCTGATTTAGTGGTAGATGAAACTTTTAATAAATTATTATCGAAGATAGAATGGGGATTGTACCTTAATGTTGATAGAACTTTCAAAGTTAGAGTCAAAAATAAAGATAATAAAGAATATGGAAATCTTGAGCTTATTATTGCAAAATCCATCTCAAAATATTTTGAAGACAAAATAAAAGCAGATTTGACAAATCCTTCAGATGAAATAATTGGAGTTATTTTTAAGAAAAGAATATTCATCGGAAAGAAGATATTTGAGAGAAACAAGAAAGATTTTAACAAAAGAAAACCTCAACTAAGGCCATTCTTTTCCCCAACTTCAATAGACCCACGTATTGCAAGGGCAATGATCAATATTTCACAAGCGCAAAATGAAATTCTAGATCCTTTTACAGGCACTGGAGGTATTCTAATTGAAGCTGGACTAATAGGCCTCAATACTTATGGAATTGACATTGAAGAAAAGAGTGTAATAGGAACAAAAACAAATCTTTCAAATTATGGTATAAGTAATTATGATATTAGAATAGGCGATGCCAGAAAAATATTTGATATTTTCGGTAGAAGATTTGAGTCTATAGTGACAGATGCACCCTATGGGCGCTCAACTAAAATAGACAAAGATAAAGAAAAGATGTATATCGATTGTTTCTCTTCAATATTAGAATCATTCAAAAGAAGATGCGTTATTGGTTTGGATAGGGAGTATCCTTTCGATGAAATAGGATTTAGAATTGAAAATATCTATAGTTTTAGAGTACATAAGAGTCTTACAAGATATTTTCATATCTTATCTCGGTAAGAATTACCCCCTACGTTGAAAATATTTTAATTCAATATTTAGAATATTTATGATATTAATGATAAAGAATAATTATGTTATTGTTTATCAATATAATATAATATTCCTTTTCAAAACTTTGTATTCTGAAATAGATATAAGAAATTAAATTAAAAAAGAGAATGTATTAATTCTCATTATCTTGGTCTTTAGTAGAGATCATTCTTTCTTTTATTTCTTCAGGATCGCCAATATAGACCACTTTACCATCTTTCATGTAACATGCTCTGTCACAAACATCCACTATGAAATCTGAGTCGTGAGTGACTATAAGAAATGTCTCGCCCAACATTTCTCTGGCCTTTCTTATAGACTTTGCCACTATTTTCCTTGTGAAAGGATCCATAGTACCTGTGGGCTCGTCAAGAATGACTATTCTTGGTTCTTTGATTAATACCTGAGCTAATGCAATTCTATGTTTCTCACCAACAGATAGGGCATCTGGCATTTTGCCCAATATTTCCTCAAGTTCTTTTGGGTCTTCAAAACCCACTCCTTCAAGGACAGAGATAACTTTCATTTTTCCTAATTCTTTGGGAAGTTTAATTCCTATGGAATCAGTTAAATTTTGCAGTACGTTCTTGTCAGGATACAAAGTATACTCTTGGTGGAGGACCCCCATATAGAGCATTGCCTTACCTTTTCCCATAAATCCTGGCTCTTTCATGTCTATCCATTCATCACCAATTCTTATGTTCAATTCTCCTTCAGTAAAAGGTGTAATCCCTGCGATCATTCTTGAAACTGTAGTTTTACCCGTTCCACTCTTACCTACCAATCCAAAAATCTCTTTTTCATTTACTGTGAAAGTTACTCCATCAACAGCCTTTACAACTCCACGAGATATTGAGTAGTAATATTTTTTTACGTCCCATAATTCAATTATGCTACTACCAATTCCGGGGAATCTAATCTTTTCCTCCGGCATTAGTTTTTGCATAAATGCTTTAACTACCTCTTTAGAGTTTCCTTCTTGTACAACTCTTCCATTCTCAAGCCACACTGCTTTTTGGGCTAGTAGCTCTATTGCCTCAGGCCAGTGAGATGTAACAATTAAGGACATTCCTTGTTTTACTGCATCTAATAGAACATTATGAACGGTACTTGCAGTTAAAGGATCCAATGTGCCTGTCGGTTCATCTGCTAGAAGTAACATTGGATTAATGGCAAGTTGTCTAGCTAGAACTATCCTCTGTTTTTCTCCACCAGAAAGATCTCTTGCAATATGTGTCATTCTTTGGACCATATTCACCTTTTGAAGAAGTTCTATAATCTTGGGTATAACCATACTCTTTGGAATATCGGTTCCGGTAAAGGCATCCTGCATATTTTCCATAACTGTCTTTTCACCGTAGAGTGAAAATGTACGTTGTAGCATAATTGCAGTTCTTCTTCTTATTGGATTAAAAAAAGCTTTATCCTCCCAGAAGTCAACTCTCTTGAAGAGCATTTCTTCATTACATTTATTGCATTTCGTGCCTTTTTTACTTGGAAGGTCAACTTTCATGCATTTGGGGCAGTACGCAACATTGTAGAATATTTTACCCTCTGTAGGCCTATATTCTTTAGTCCCTCTCAATATATTGATAAGTACAGATTTACCACTACCGCTTTTCCCAAGTAATCCTAATGATTCTCCTTCTTTTATTTTGAAGGATACATTATCAAGAATTTTTTTGCCATCAAAAGTGATTGATATATTTTCTACTTCCAAAAGATATTCGCTCAATTTAATCCCCTTTGTTGTTCATGTTGATTTTAAATCATCTAGGTATATTTAAGTTTTTGGATTACGAATATAAATTCATATTAATTCTTTTATTAAGAACTTATATTTGGATATATCGAGAGGCATATAAGGAATTCGGTGAAAATTCTTAACTCTAAAATAGAGAATTACCATCTATTTTCTACATTTTTTAATATCTGGATCTACAATCAGATGTGGGCATGTAATGGCCTCAGCAATAGAAAGAAATCTTATTAATAAGAAATTAATATTGGAAAAAAAATTTTTAGTTTATTTTCAATAGCACAACTCACACCTGGACCAATTGCAGGTAATATGTCCACTTATACTTGATATAAAATCTATGGACTAGTATGCACAATTCTAATATATTTCCTTTTACGATACCTCCAATAATTATTATCACTATATACCATTTCTTAAAAAAATCAATTAAGCTAGAAGAAGCTTTGATTAATTTATTAGTTCTTGGAACATCTGTTCCTATTTTAATAATTTGTACTAATTATGATTTTAATTTCTAATAAATCTTGGTATAAGGGCTATAATAATAGTATCCGATATATTCATTTTACTTGTAAAATAAAAATTGATCCAATCTTTTCATTTTTGTTTTGAGATTAATTGCTATTTTGGTGTTATAATTTAATAATATGCTTTGTTGCATAATTCAACCGCAAAGCTTAAACCCCTTGCAAACCCTAATTGTTCATGCAAAGAGATTGGGC
>LNJC01000002.1 GCA_001587575.1 Candidatus Methanofastidiosum methylothiophilum | reverse complement strand
TAATTATAATCTATTTGGCCTTAAAATTAGGGCCAAATTCTAAAATAGGGATATTTTTAATAAAATTATCATTTGAAATGCAACTATGCCGAGATAAGGATAATCAATGGCTCAAAAATATTTTATCCATGTTTTCAATAGATGCTAATTTTAGGGCCAAGATCCTAATAATCACTAAGGCCTTCTGTAAGGTGGCCTGATATTATGCTATTTTCTTATTGGGAAAAGAGTGGTATAGTTAAGCATGAAGGCATAATTCACGACGTCTACTTTGATGATAAAGACCTCGAAAGCTATCTGGAGTATACCAGTAATTATCCAGTTTCGCATACTTGTTTAGACTACCCCATGATAACTAATGAGGATAGAGAAAAAAAGTTTCTTGAAGATCTTAGGGCATGCGCAAAGGACAAGCGTTTTCAATATCTTGACCTAAACAATGCTGTACTTGTATATGAGAATCTAGAGGCCCTAAATTTAGGGCCAAAAACACCGATTGAAAGATTGTTCTTCCTTAAAGGGTTTCACTTAGCTATGTTGGAAAACTTTGATATAGCTTCAAACTGGCAGCAGCCAACTTCTATCGAACTGGTAACATTAAAGTGGGGGGCAGAAGAACTTTCAAGAGTAGGGATTATTCTCTTTGAACTAATCTACGAAAAAATATTCACGCCAGTACTAAAGAGTGTACACAAAGAAGGAAATACATGGCGCCATGTCCATAAGACAATTTCAAAAGAAAAGGCCATTAATTTTTTGTGTAAGAATTCTCCAATAATTTATAGAAACCAGAAGGTTCCAGAAACTATCCTGACACTTTCACTTAGGTTAAACTATCCTCTAATTGATGAACTGGCCCAAAAGATATATCTCAAGGAAGTCTTATTCTTAGAGGATGCTCCTAACTTTTACGGAGACGATCTAAAGGTTTATGGCCCTTATAAAAAAGGAGATATTGGAAAGATACCAAAAAGAACATATGAGATTCTAATTGAGAATGCAGTTGTAAAAGATGCAGTTTGTGGCCCAAAGACCCTGATGGATTGGGCTTTGACCTATTATGACGCAGGATTAAACATTCTGCCCCTTGTACCCCGTGATAAATTTCCAATGATCAAATGGGGGAAGTATGAGAAAGAGAGGGCAAGAAGAGAGGAGGTCATTTCTTGGTGGACACAACAGCCTGAGGCAAATATTGGAATTATAACTGGAGAAATAAATAACTTAGTAGTAGTCGATGTAGATAAAGAACAGGGCAAAAAATCTTTAGAAATACTTTACAACAAGGAAATGCCATTGACGGTCGTAACAAAGTCAATAAGAGGAAAACACTACTATTTTAAAAATACAGACAAATGGGGCAGTCATATTGGGATCTATCCTGATATCGACATAAGAGGGGAAGGGGGGCTTATAGTAGCACCTCCAAGCATACACCCTAGTGGAAAAGAGTATAGGTGGATTAATCCCATACTTGAAACAGAAATAGCTGAAATGCCTACCGAGCTAGTTGAGGCTTTCAAGGAAAAGATTAGAAGTAAGCCCAATCTATTTGAAGGTAAGATAAAACAAGGAGAGAGAAATAAGGCCTTAACATCAATATCTGGAACTCTGAGAAACATCGGTCTTGATCCAGAGCACATCCGAGCCACACTCCTTGCAATAAACCAAGTTAGAATGCAAGAGCCGTTGCCAGAAAAAGAGGTATCGAAAATAACTACAGATTTTCAAAAGAGTTTTTTCACTTTGAGTGATATGGGAAATGCAGAGCGTATGGTCAAGTACTATGGCGAGAATATAAGGTATTGCAGTTCTCTTGGAAGATGGTATATATGGAACGGATATAGATGGGAAGAGGACTCGGTAAAAAAGATTAAGCTCATAGCTATGGAAGTTGCAAGATTTATTTTTTCAGAGGCTTCTATGGAGCCATATCTAGAAAATCAGAGAAAGTTGTCCAACTGGGCGTTAACTTCTCAGATGGAGCCAAGATTAAATGCAATGGTAAATGCTGCAATGGCTATGGTGCCTATAACTCCAGATGATCTTGATAAAGATCTATTTCTTCTTAATGTTCGAAATGGGACAATAGATCTAAAGATAATGGAGTTTGATGAAGCCCATTCTAAAGATAGTTATATCACAAAGATTGTCGATGTAGTTTATGATTCCGAGGCAAAATGCCCTTTATGGGAGAATTTCCTTCATGAGATCTTCGAAGGTGATATGGAACTAATTTCGTATATCCAAGAGCTCGTTGGATACAGCCTCACAGGAGATACAAGTGAGCAGATACTTATCTTTCTTTATGGTGGGGGCCAAAACGGGAAATCTACCTTTATGAATGTTCTAAAAGCCTTACTTGGTGACTATGCAAAGCAGACAGACTTTTCAACTTTCACTGTTAGGAAGAACGATTCTGGCCCTAGAAATGATCTAGCAAGACTCAAAGGAGCTAGGCTTGTAAGCACGATAGAGATCGAGGAGGGAAAGCAGCTTGCAGAAAGCCTTGTTAAACAGGTAACTGGTGAGGATACAATTAAGGCCAGATTTCTATATTCAGAGGAGTTTGAGTTTCTGCCAAACTTCAAGATCTGGCTAGTTGCCAATAATAAGCCGATAATCAAGGGCGGTGACTTTGCAATATGGAGAAGGATTAGACTAATACCGTTTAATGTGAAAATCCCAGAAGAAAAGAAGGACAAAGAGCTTGGTAAAAAACTAAAGGAGGAACTCCCGGGCATTTTGAACTGGGCGCTTGAAGGGTGCAGAAGATGGCAATCTGAGGGGCTAAAAACTCCAAAGTCAGTTGAACTTGCAACAAAAGAATATGAGGAGGAGATGGATCCTATAAAGGAGTTTTTAGAGGATATCTGCACGACAGAGACTCTAGGCAAAACAAAGACCGGAGAGCTTTACCAGACCTATGAAGAGTACTGCAATTTTGTAAAAATCAATCCAATTCCAAACAGGGTATTTGGAAGAAGGCTTGCCCAGATAGGAATCAAAAGATCAAGAGATCACAACGGCAGGTATTATGAAGGAATTGAGATTGATAATGATAAACTTGAAAGGATGAGAAATAGCTTTAGGCCAAATTTATATTAATCTAAAAAATGTGACATATGTGACATCAATGACACTATTTTCAGAAAAACTTTTTTATTGGCCCTATTATAGGAACTTTTATTATTTTTAATATTTTGATGTCACGTTTGACACGGAATAAAAAAATATAGTATATTTGGCCTTAAAAATTAGGCAATTAAAATTCTGAAAGATTTATATTAATTGATTCATAGAAGAAATGGATGAAAGAGTTTTGCTATAACTGTGATAAGGTAACAGAGATGGAAGAAATAGAAGACGTATTCGATGAAGAGACTTCCGTAACTAACAAAGCTTTCAAAAATTCAAGGTCTGTGGAAATTCTTACCATACATTGAAAAGTATGAAAAGTATATTCCAAGATGGAAAAAAGAAAACAGGATAGGTAGTATAGAATACATAATGAAAAGGAAGATTTTTCCCTATTTTCCCTAATCTTTTCCATATTCTTATAAATAGGGAAAGGGTATTTTCATTGAGCAAATGAAGAATAATAAATCCCTCGATATATCTCTCACTCTTATATTATTTGTAGCTTTATTTGTTATTCTTCTGTTCTCATTTAGTATCCTACTAGCTGAAGATACCACACTATGGGAAAAAGTCTATGACAGTGGCGGAAACGATTATGTTGTTGGCATAGCCAGAGACTCCAGCAACAACTTGATACTAGTCGGGAGTTCGTGGAACGATACTGCTTCAGCCGGTCGCATAGTGAAATATGACAAAAACGGAAACGAATTGTGGCAGAAGGGCATTGCGGACAGATGGCCAGGCAAGGTATCTGTCGACTCAGATGACAATATCATAGTTGTAGGCGAGTACCAAATAAACGCAGAATTTAGAGGATTTATCCAAAAATATGACAAAAATGGAAATCTGATATTTGAGAAAACTTCCTATAATAGACTTCGCTCATTAGATGTAGATGAGTATGGCAACATATTTGTCGGCGGAGTAACTGTTTTTGATCCTTTAATGAGAGAGATTTGTTTCATGGAAAAATACGACGGAGACGGGAATCTTGTTTGGGGCAGAGGAGTAAACAGTTCAGCTACAGACATAAAAGTTGACTTAAACGGAGACATTGTCTTAGTTGGCAGCCATTTTAACGGCATGACCACATATGACTTTATTGAGAAATATGATTCAAGAGGCTATGTCATCTGGAAGAAAGACGGTGTTCTGGGTGGCGCCAGTGGTCTTTCGATTGACAAGCAAAACAACATCATAACTACAGGAAACACTTGGACTGGCCGCCATCTGGCCAAATACGATTCAAACGGAACGCCCATATGGGAAAAGAGATACTCCGATGTCAATGGAACAGCAGTGCCTGCAGTGGACCTGTTCAATAACATCGTTGTCTCGACAAGGCATTTTAACGGGAGAGACTGGGACTATCTCACAATAATGTACGATGAGGGCGGTGATGTTCTTTGGCAAAAAACTCTTGACAGTGAGCACAATCCAGAGTTTTTCGTAAACAATGAAAGGCCGATGGGAGTGATTGTGGACCATGAGAACAACATAGTTGTCACCGGAAATATTGAAATTGAGGAATTTATACCCGATTTTACTCAAACGTATTTCCGGCCAATAGACTGGCTCACAGTCAAATACGAAGGCACTGTTCCGGCATCACTTGAATCCTCCATTCTGGCTTCCCCGTCTTCCGTCCTAAAGGACGAGATCATAACTGTCACCATGGTCGTGGAAAATCTTGGAGACATAACAGCAGTTGACGTGAGCCCGGTATTAAATGCGATTAGCGAAGACAAGGTGACCCTTGTCACAGGACCGAGCCCGGGAAGCGTAAATATTCCTGGCGGATCGGTATCGATTTTCCAGTGGACCTTCGAGGCTATTTCTTACGGAAATGTATATTTCTCAGGAAATGCAATAGGATCAAATTCATCTTCAAATATTTCTGAATCAAATGAAGTAGTAATTGGTGAAGAAGCTCCGCTAATTTCAAATATTTCCGCATCTCCTTCAGTTGTGGGAGTTGGGCAATATGTCACTGTTAAAATGGAAATTAAAAACAATAGATCAGTTATAGAAAGCAATATAGTTCCTAATTTGAATTATGTCGGAAATAACATATTAGTCTTAGCATCTGGGCCAACTCCAAGTTCAATTAATTTAAATCCTGGTGAAACTGGAACAATAGAATGGATGTACAAAGCCCAGATTCCATCCACATTAGTATTTATGGGAAATGCAAAAGGCATGGATTCGGAGTCTGGAGTCTCAGTTTCAAATGAAGTTATAATAAAGGATAGAGATATAGTAAAACCTTTAGATAATCTTGCAAGGGGAAAAATAAACAAAGTATTGGATAGAGTAACTTATATTGAAAATAATTTACCTTCAGTATTATCAAGAGATATTTTAGATAAATTAGAAAGGGTAAAGATACTCATTGAAGAGGCAAAATTAAGCAAAAGTCCTACAAAAACTATAGATCTAATAAAAGAAGCCGAAGAGTTACTTGATGAGATTGAAAATGAGTTATTTAATGAAAAATAGACGAATATTACCTTTACTTTCTTCCAATCTGGCCCTATTTTTAAGGCCAAGTTCTTAAGAAGAAGTAAGGCCCATAAATTCTAGAATTACTTTAATCGCAAGAGCTTTGCTTGCAGCTATAAGGATAAACTCTTTATTTTTGACTATATCATTGTAATCTGTAGTAAAAAAATAAGGCATTATAGGATTATCTTTGACTGCCCACAAGATAGAATTACTCAATATTCTAGCGTCATTTTCCAGGATTTCATAGGGCTTGCCAGTTTTATCAGATAACTCATTATGGATTGATTTTTTCACAGTATTGAATTTACTATCGTTATGGTAGTTTTTTTCAATGGCAAAGGTAAAGAACTCTTTTGATTGGAGTTCAATTGTCCTCTCAATCCTTGATCGCAATCCAACCCTCTTTATTCTATCGATCTTTTTGTGATCAAACTCTTTTTTTACCTCAAGGCAGTAAAAATATTTATTAGAAGTGTGGGGATATTTTTGAAAATGCATGCTGCAGCTTCTAGAAAAGGAATCTGGAAGGCTATATGCTATGAGAATTCCGGTGTCACAAAAGAATTCCATATTTTTCCCCTACGACAAAAGTGCCTTTTCTATCTCCTTGATTTCTTCAGGTTTGAGGTTAGAGCATAGTTTTTTGGTATATTCCATCATCTCTTCATGGGAGGGCCACAACTGCTCCTTTCTTAGATTTGACTCTAATTCTTCAAATTTTTTCCTTAATGCAGAAACTTCTATATTCTTTGAGTTTGTGAAAATTTTGAGTATGGCTTCTCTGTTAGGGCCAGTTAATGTTTCTTTGTAGGGGGTTAAGAAACTGTATAGTCTGTCATGTAGTGATGTTAATTCTTTTATGTACCCGGCAATTTTCTCTTTACTTTTATTGTATCTAAGGCTAACAAAAAGTCCTTCTAGAATATCTGTAAAATCACAGAATGCCTGGTAGACTTCTTCATCTTTTACGTGGTTCAACTGATTATAATATTCAGAGATATCGTTTTCTATTTTTGTTAGATAATTATCGTCAATATTTAACCTTTGGATATCTTTAGATAAATGATTAAGATCCAAAGTAAATTTATAATAAGCGCTGTAAAACTTTCTGTATTCTTTTGGGCTTATTACTCTATAGACCCAATCATAGAATTTTTCAGCAGCCCCTAGAAAGATACCCTTGAATTCATTTATAGTCATATCGATAATTTTTTTCTGTTTATCTGTAGACTTAATGTTTTCAGATACATAGTCTTCTAGGCTCAGGACATTTTTATCAGAAAGGATCTCGAAGGCTTTTTGACAGTAGTAGCCGTTTCTGTACCACCCATAAGTAAGGCCAGTATACCCTACCTTCTGGGCCATCAGAACAATGAATTTTATTAATCTAGTTTTTTGAAGTATCTCTCGCTCTTTCTGGTCACGGATGTTAAATTTCAGTGAATCAAGGGCAAATTTGATAAACTCTTCTTCAGAAAACATACTAAAATCAACAGGATCTGCCACTTTCAAAACTAAGCCCCCTATACTATAAAACTACCCAATGGTATATATTTCTTAACTAAATACTTTATAAAACTATAGTGCTTGCTTGTGTTTTGTATATTCATAGATTAAGGATCATTAAGGTCTAGATTATTCCCTCTTGATGAAAGATTTTTGATTTAAGTTTCTGGCATAAAAGCCAAATTAACAAATTATTGAATCTGGCCTTAATTTTAAGGCCAATGCTAATGTTTAAAATAAAACATATATGAATAATTTATTCGCATAATAGTTGATATGCGGAATAGTTAGATTCTATAAATGCCCAGATACTACCGAAAGTTATTTAAAAAAGGCATGACTAATACTTAATGATGCAAACCAATATTGTTAAACTAGAGCAGGTTTTACATTATATAATAAATGAAGTTGGTGCTATGCCACACGTTGGTAAGACCGTACTCTATAAACATTTATATTTTTGTGACTTCAATTATTATGAAATATATGAAGAGCATCTTACTGGAGAGGAATATTTTAAGCTACCTCTAGGGCCAGCTCCGAAGAATTTTGATAAAATAATTACTAAATTAATTGAAGATGGGAAAATAGAAAAAATCGATAGTGATTATTTTGGACATCCACAAGAGAAATACTTGTCATTGAAAAAGCCAGATGTCAGCTGCTTAGAAGGTAAAGAATTAAAAGTAATTGAAGATACTATAAAAGAATTAAAATATCTAAATGCATCTCAAATTAGTGCTTTTTCTCATGAAGATATCCCTTGGAAAGCTACAGACGATAAAGAAATAATAGAATATAATCTTGTATTTTACAGGAGTGACTTAACTTCAGTAAGAGAAGATAAGAATGAAACTTGTGATTGAACCAGTGCCAGAATTTGAAAAAGATATTACTAAACTTTCTAAAAAATATAAGAATCTTAAAAAAGATCTAGATACTGCATTGAAAGTATTACAAGTTGAACCTACAAATGAATCAAGATCAAAAAGGATTTCTGGATTAGGAGAAAATGTTGTAGCGCCTATATATAAGTTAAGAAAATTTTATTCTGAAGATTTTAAAGGGAAAGGATCTTCAAGTGGATTTAGATTGATATACGCATTTATTAACGATAAAATTATTTTAATCGAAATTTATCATAAAAATAAACAAGAAGTTGAAGATCGTGAAAGAATAAAGAAGTATTTTAGTTCTAAATCAAATAATTGTTTAATCAAAAAATAATATTAAAATTCAGGACATGCTTTCTCATACCCCTTCATACTCATCCTTGTGTTCTCATGGGCATAGCCTTCAGTAGTTTTAATGTTTGAATGGCCCCATAGACTAAATATTTATATACTTTTATTCAAAGATTATTGTTAAGAGAATACCTACACCAAGGGTTCTCTTCAAAGGGAGACCTTTGAGAGTAATTAGATAGAATATATCTATTAGTATTTCGATGTGAAGGGATTTTTCTCTTCACATTTTTTTAATCTGTTTTAATGTTTTTATTGTTATTAGATGTTAAAGTTTTTTGTAACTCAAATAATTTATTTCTCATTTCAGGATTTGAATTAATAATTTCCATCATTTCCATGAACAAGTTTAAGTTCTTCAGCATATCAGGGTTTTCACCTGCTATCTCAAAGAATTCTTTTCTTATTTCTTTACTTTGTTTTTCCAACTCAAATATTTTTTCTTCTTTTAGGGGCATTCCACAACGATAACAATACTCTGAAGTAGGGCCACAGTTTTCTTTACACCTTGAACATGTCACAGGTCTTATCTTCTCTTCTTCCTGTGAACCTTCAGTTTTAAGGCCATATACCTTGCTATAGATGGCCTTATCGATATCCCTTCCAGATAGATGAACGTAAACTTTAGGCATTCCAGACCCAAGCTGCCATCCAAGGTAGTGACACATTTCCGACTCAGTGAGCTTTGAAGCCAGATGAGTTGCCCTTGTATGCCTTAATATGTGTGGGGTAACTTTCTTACCGATGCCAGATTTTTTTACGGCTCTTTTAATAAGATTTTGATATGATTCATAAAATAGTGGTTTACCAAAGTTCTTGTTTCCTGTCCCCACAAATAATGATTCATTTGGGTGAGGATTTGGATGTAGCTGAATCCAGTTTTTTATGTAGGGCTCAGCCATTACAAATGGGATAAGTCTCTCTCCAGTTTTACCTCTTACTTTTGCTTTGCCTCCGTAGTTATTAAAAGTCAAGTCTTTGAAGGTAATTGAAGCAAGTTCTCCAACTCTAAGGCCACCATCATAAAGAAGAGCGATGGCAGCTTTATCTCTAGGATGAATTGCAGATTCAATGAGCAAAAGCACCTCATCTTTTGTTAGTACATCAGGCTTTTTTGGATGTTTTCGTTCGCCTTTCAGAGACTGAAGGCCTTCCCAATCGTCACCTTTTAGCCATTTGAAAAATTTTCTTAATGTTCTCCTGTATTCATTTTTTGAAGCATCCGATATGTCTTCTATTTCTACCTTCTCAAGGACTTCAATTATGTCCTTTGAATTCCAATCGGCAAAATTTTTGTCCTTGTATCGGGTACAAATCATTCTAAGGTCGACCATGTAACGAAGTGTCCTTAGTATTCCAATTCGACTTGCTATGAGAAAACTTTTAAATTCCTTAATGTAATTAATATTAATGTCAGATATAGAAGATTTTAATAAGCGCTCCTCTTCTTTGAGAATGATTCTTTTTTCCTTATATATTCCCATGAATTAATAATAAATTTGCTAAGACTTATACATTATCTAAAGGCATTTGTAATAAAAAAAATGGCCCGCTGACCGCACCAATTTATTTTTCTAAGAAGATTTAGTTTATCTAAATTATGGAATGATTAGGTACCGCATAGTGAATAATTTTACTAATTTTATAAAGCAAGATTTAGATAATAGCCATATTATCAAATAAAAATAATTAAGGGAATAAAACTAGACAATGCAATTAAGATCATACTTCTAATAATCATTTTACTAATACCTATTTCATAATTTTTTATTCTCATTTTAGATAAAAAATTGTAAGATAGATATATAGAGTAAAGTGGAAGTAATAAATACAAGAAATTAAGTTGCCACGAAGAGAATACATAATATAAATAAATCCCAAATATCCCAGTAATCAAAGAACAGGCAGTAGATAAAATTAAAGTATTTTTAGGCCCTAGTAGAACTACAATACTTTTCTTTGAAACGAATATATCAGAATCTATATCCGTTATGCCAGCAAGAGATACACCTACCAATGAAGAAAAGAAAATGGGGATAGCTATTACCCAAATTATAGTGGCGTCAAGTATACCCTTCTGGAAAACATATCCACATAAAATAACATAGAATCCATGTATAAAAGCTACGTCCAATTCGCCCACCCCTCTATATGAAAATTTTAAGGGTGGCGTTGTATAAGATACGCCAAAGATAATCCCTATGACTAAAAGAAAGGATACTTGATAAGAAAAAAAAGTAATTTTTAATAGATATCCAGAAAGAATCAAAAGGAACAGTAAAACAAATAATAATGCAGTTTTCAGTTCCTTTATTGAAATTTTATTTTCAACTAACATCCTTGAACCGCCAGTAAATCTAGTAGGGTTTTTATTAAGCTTATCTGTTTCAAAATCGTAGTATTCATTTGTAAAGACTGTTAATAGTTCAATTAAAAAAATAATCAGGTATCCAAGAATATAATTAATTGAAAGAAAATCTCCATTGAATTTATATGAAATCAAAGCCCCTAAGGAGTATACTACAAAAGGCATTGAATAGAACTCTAGCCTCATTAATTTAATCCAAGAAATTATTTTATTCTTTGATATCATTCCATTCGAAGATATTAGTTAAGTTCATCTTTTATTGCTTTTTATATTGAGGTCCCAAGTATTATGGAAACTGAATATATGGCCATAGATAGATGGTAGAGTGGAAGTAATTTAAGTCCCCGTATAGGTGTTGAATCTTTTAACAAAATATAAGTTGCAGCCAAAAGCAGTGCAAAAGGTATTAAAAATCCATAAAGAGTAACTTTAGGGAGAATTGAAAGGAAGATTATGGCCATTATAAAATGGAGTATATTGAATAATACAATCCATTTTACAGTTCCTTTGATGCCATAAAGAACTGTTATTGTGTTCATCTTTCGGGCAATATCATTTTTAATATCAATTAAATCATTTAATCCTAGGTGGGATAACGCAAGCGGATAAAAGAAAAGAAAAAATAACAATGCTGCTTTATCTGGGGCTCCAACGCATAAATACCCGGCAACAGGAAATATGGAAAAATCAGTTCTCCCAAGAACTTGGGCAATAGGAAATTTCTGATTTCTTTTTTTGACTTGGTAGAAATATTCCATAAAATAACAGTAAAAATATACCAACAAAACATAAAGAGAATTAGGAAAAGGAAGTGTAAGGATTAAACAAACAGTAATAATAAAGAATAATAGGAATAATCTTAATGCATTTTTTGATGATATTTCCCCATAAGGTAATGGCCTAGATTTAAACGGGCGCCAGTAGAAAGTGAGTTTATCATGTTCTACGTCTTTTTTATCAATGTCCTTATCAATATAATCATTTAGAATCATTCCGCCCTCAAATCCAAAAAGCCCTATCAAAATAGCCTTAATTAGTAATGTCCAAGAGAATCCTCCATAATTATAAAATCCCAAAAATAGGCCAGAGCAGAATATCAAAGGCCATGCAAACATGAAATGTGCTCTAGTAAGATCAATGTAATTTTTTAGAATTTGATTCATTCGACTACCACTGATGAAATTGGTAAACTATACTTTTCTTTAAATTGTTTTGGATTGGAAAAAAGATTAGCTCTTAGAGTATATCATGTAAGAGAGTACCAATATGATGGCAACGACAAGCCCACCAATGAAAATACTTGAATTTAAGAACACTGAGTATACTGGATCTGAAGATCCTGTAGAAGGTAGCCTTATCGAACCTACAAACGATGTGAAAAGAATATATCCGATAACTAGAAATGGAAGAAATCTTCCCCATCCCGCAGTTTTGGGACGCCTTTTAGGAACCTGATCAAAATCATCCATGTAATTTAATGGGTGTTAAAGTTTATAAATGTTATAGGTTTTGAAATGCTAATCTCCTAAGCATTTCATTTTAATGATGAAAACTGCCCCATTCGGTTTATTACCTTCAACTGAAATAGTTCCACCATACCTCTCGATTGTTTTTTTAACTATATATAGGCCAAGCCCACTTCCCTTGCTGTCCCCAAAACTTAAACCTTCTTCGAAAATATTATCTTTTATTCCTTCAGGAATACCCTTTCCATAATCAGCAATCCTTATTTCACAAGATTTATTTTTTGAATTAATGTCTACATCAATTCTATCTGTCTTCCCATGAATTAATGCATTTCTCATAATATTTTCAAACACAGAAAATAGTGCATGATCTGCAAGTACAGTTGCGTCCCCATTAATATTGATTGAATTAATATTTAGATTGGTCGAAACTTCTTCTGCAACTGTTCTTATTTGCAGAGGAGTTAACTCTTCCTTAGTGAGTATAAAAGATTCAAGCTCCCTAATCCTTTTAATTAATTCAACACTTCCATCAATCGAACGATCAATTTTATCAATTAAGGATTTATCTTTTTTTTCTTGGTATAAATAAAGAGAATATTTCATCACGGTAAGTTTATTTAGAAGATCGTGTCTAAGTATTTTGTTTATTACCTGCATAGTTTCGTTTAGATCCTCAATTTGATTATTTGATTTTTTTAATTTATCTTCCATTTTTTTATGATTTGTGATATCGTGCAATGAAATAAGATATCCAATTAGAAAGTTTTTAGAATCATATATGTTTGAAAGTTCCATTTCAAAAATATTTTTTCCTTTAGTTAAATTTGAATTATTATTATGATTTTTAGAGGACAATGAATGGTATTTATTATTAAGCTCTGGCCAAATATCCGAAATCTCATTTAGTTTTTTTCCACAAATCTTACTACTTTCTACCCCAAGAATCTTTTCCATATAAGGATTAATTTCTACAATCTGGTTAAATCTCCCCAAAACAATTATCCCATCATTCATATTTCTAAAAACGTTCATATATGCAGTAGGGACTATATCTAATAATTGGTATTTTGTTATTCCAATTAACAAGACTAAACTCATTAAAGAGAAAGAGATTGAAGTAAGATCTAATGGAAAAGTAATTATTCTTGATAGATGCAACAAATTCGATATCCAGGGAAAGAATATTGCGATCATAAATGTTATTTTTTGCTTTCTATTGAGGGCGTTAGAGAGATTAAACGATTGAAAAAGAATAAATGAACCAACTATAATTAAGACATAAAAATATATTATAAAAAGCCAGAATAAAGGTCCGTAATTCTTCCCAAAAGATAAAACACCAGAAATTTCAACAAGGAATATTTCACTTCTAAATAAGTAATGGTACTGATTAGTCCACACTAGTACTAAGATAAATAATGAAAAAGATGACATTAATGTAATTAAACTTTTATTAATATATTCTGATTTCCCAGAATACTCAAAGACAAATAATATCCAAGAGATTGGGAATATTACTATGGCAATATATGAAACATTGTCCCAGAATAATTTATTTGAAAGTGAGACACTCCCAAGATTAAATAAATCCGCCAAAGCCCAGAAAAATGCAGCTAGAATACATATAATTAAGTAACGACAACCAGGAGAGTGTTCTCTTTTTGAAAGTGAGTATATCACTACGGCCGAGGCTAAACAACTTAAGACCAATGGTACCTGATACAAAGTAAACTGAATCATTTTATCTCGATTTTATTATTATGCCCAATTGAAATCAAAATCTTAAAATAACTTTTAAATCTTTAGTATATAAATGTGATTTTCGCGAAGCGAATTCATAATATAATAAAATAATATCAATTTATTAGCTAAAAGTGCTCCGGCCGGGATTTGAACCCGGGTCACGGCCTCGAGAGGGCCGAATGATTGGCCGGACTACACCACCGGAGCTTATAAGACTCGATTAGAATCACGCTTAAAAAATTTACGGTCATTTGCCCAAAGATAGTTTTATAAGTTTCTTAAAAGTAAACGATTTTATCGGTGAAAGGATGCTTACTTCGGAGTATATAATTATTGCAACGTGTTTTTGTATTATTTTTGGAGGTCTTTCTTTTAAATTTAGAGCTGTTGACTTTTCTGGATTTCTCGCTGGTGTTTTTGTTGGAATTCCAATTATTGTTTTTGGTGGATTTAGATTTTTTTTCATTCTAGCATTCTTTTTTATTACAGCTTCTGTTGCTACAAAGTTCAAGTATGAAGAAAAGAGTAGAAAAGGAGTTGCTGAAAAAAACAAAGGTGCAAGAAGTTATATTAATGTCTTAGGAAATGGTATTGTTGCTTCTTTTTTTGCAGTTTTGTATTATATTGCCCCAATTTATCTTAATTTGGATAGTAATATATTTTTGCTAGGATTTCTTGGTGCTTTGGCAACTGCAGCTGCAGATACTGCCGGAGGGGAAATAGGAAGACTTTCTAAATATAAACCAAGGTTGATAACTAATTTCAAAGTAGTAGAAACTGGGGCAGATGGAGGAGTAACTCTTCTAGGCGAATTAGCAGAATTAGTTGTTGCTTTTTTAATAGGAATTATAGCATATCTTGCAGGCCTAGGAGACATGCGTATTATCCTAATAACAGGTGTAGCAGGATTTGTAGGCTCTAACCTCGATAGTATAATTGGTGCAACTCTTGAATCTTGGTATGACTTTTTTGGAAACAATCATACGAATATTACGGCGACTGTCGCCGGTGGTATTTTAGGTTCTATTTTACACTTTTTTTAAGATTTAGAAATTTTGGCCATAAATAGGCCATTTGTATTATGGATATGGGGAAGAGATCTCCTACATAAGGAAATTTCATCGGACAATTTTCTTCCAAATATTTCAGTAAATCCCTTTTCAAGCGGTATCCCATCAATGTCTGTATCAATCTTCATAAGGTTAATATCAAAATTATCCAGCGCCCACTGGATAACAAATTCATTCTCTTCCGGTTCCAAACTGCAGGTCGTATAAAGAAGAGTTCCTCCGCTTTTTAAACTATCAATAGCAGCTTTGAGAAGTTTTTTCTGGATCTCACTTAAGAAAATAACATCATGAGTTGTCTTTAAAGATTTTCTCAAACTATCCTTTCTCATTATACCGCTACCAGTACAAGGGGCATCGAGAAGAATTTTATCTGGGGCTTGATTTATTTTTGTTATTTGTTCTCCACTTAGATTAAATACTGCAATATTCAAACATCCCAATCTAGCTATGTTATTCTTTAGTGCTGAGAGTCTTCTCTTATTAATATCAAATGCATATATCACGCCCTCATTCTCCATTATTGAAGAAAGATGCGTTGTTTTTCCTCCAGGTGCTGCGCACATATCGACTACAAAGTCATCTTTAGTTGGGGATAGAATAGGGGATACAATCATTTCAGCAACTCCTTGAATGTAAAAATATCCAAGAAGATTCTCTTCAGTAGATGAAATAGAAAATTTTGATTCCTCTATCGTAAACCCAAAATCATGAATGCCCTTCAATGAAAATCCTTTTTCTGTAAGTCTTTCATATAATTCATTTCTTGATATTTTGATAGTATTTACTCTAATTGAATCTTTATTCTCCTTTTCATTAGCCTCTAAGAATTCGGGCAACTTTTCTCCGAACATATCGTTATATCGTTTGAGATTGTCAAAATTATACCCGTATTCCCTTGCTACGTCGCTTAATTTCATCAAATCAACAAACATATAAAATAGAATTGCATTAAAATAACTTATGCTTGAACTTGAGATGAAAGCCAAAATTAATAAGTACACGAGAGGGCGAATTGAACAGATCTTAAGGATGGCAGAGCTCCTTGAAGAAAAAACAGAGGAAGATATATATTTCTCTTCTCCAATTAGAGATTTTAAGGAAACAGATGAAGCTTTAAGGATAAGATATTCTGGGGATAAAGCTATTCTGACTTATAAAGGCCCTAAACTTGATAAGATATCTAAATCAAGAGAAGAGTATGAGGCTTTTGTTTCAGGAGATATAGAACAAATCTTAGAAAAACTTGGATACAAAAAGGTGTTGAATGTGAGGAAAAATAGGAAGATATATTTGTATAAAGAGTTTAAAATATCAATAGACGATGTTGAAGATCTTGGAGAATACCTTGAGATTGAGTTAAAATCAGATAATATTAAAGACGTTGAGAGAATAGAGAATCTTTTCGATGATCTTTTTTTAGAAAGTGAAAGAAGATCTTATCTTGAACTATTGCTTTTGAAAAAAAAATAAATTAATAAATTTTAAATCCTTCTTTAGAAAGGATTTTGTTTGCACTTTCAATGTTGTCCACTTTCAATACCAGTATCTTGTCATTGTTGATAAAACCAAATCCAAGCGCATCTTCGATATTGACATTTTTTTCTCCAAGAATTTTTGCAATCTCTGAAATTGTACTGTTATTTACATTTACTCCAACAACATCTTGAATGTTTGCAATCATTTCTTGTTTTGAAAGTATCGAAGCTCCTTTTTTTGCATCGTTTACAATAAGTCTTACTATCCCAAAGTCTCCTGCGTCTGCAATTGCAAGACCCGAGATAGATATCCCTTCTTTCGATAATTCTTCGATTATCTTTGAAAGTCTTTTTGGTTTATTTTCAATAAATACTGATAGTATCTTCAAGTGTTTCACCTTTTCTTTTGTTGGATGAATGGTCCAGTCAATGTTTCTTTAAGGACCTTCTCTGGCGGATTCTTAGTAAGAAGACTTACGACGACCATTGTTATTACAGCTAGAACAAAGCTGTACATACTAAAGTGCATTGGTAATTTCATTATGAATTGGTGGACAAATCCAAAGATTATAGCTGTTGAAAATCCAACTGCCATTGATGCAATTGCTCCTTCCCTTGTGGCTCTCTTCCAGTAAAGCCCTGCGAGTAAAGGCATAACGAATGTAGAAAGCATTACACCAATACCCATCCAGATCAATAAAGCTAGAAGTTGTGGTGGTTTTACTGCAAGGTAAAGTGTTAAAGCAGCTGCAACTACTACTACAGCTCTACTCATGTTGGTAATTGTTTTGTCACTAGCTTTTGGATTTATCAGATTTTTGTAGATATCCCAGCTAACTGAAGTTCCTATTGTAAGCATGAGCCTGTCTGTAGTAGACATGACGGCTGATAGTACTATTACGGCAAATAAAGGCCATATCATCGAGGGTAGAGCGTAGTTAACTGCTGCTACAAACGAGTAGTCCGCATATGGTACTTTAAGTACTCCGTCGGCTACCATTGCCCTTGTTCCAAATCCAACGATTTTTATTAAGTACATTATTACAACGTATATCCCAAATGCTGCAAATGGTGCAAATTTAAAGTACTTGTCCTTTCTAACAGCAAGAACGTTGTTAATGATATGCGGTGCAGATCCTAAACCTATTGCAAGTAGGAAAAAGAACGAAACTAAGTATAATGGTGTCATAAATGCATATCCTGCATATGGAGGGTGCATTTGCGGGTAAGCGAGATTTACCATGTTTGGATCTATTGAAGCTAATATAGTGTTTATATGTGTGAATCCACCTGCTGCATTTATCACAAATGGAGAAACTATTAGAACTCCTGCTATTATGAATATCCCTTGGACTAGATTTACCCATGCAACTGCATACAGCCCACCTAAAACCACATACAATAGAACTATTATACCTGCTATCAGGAGAGCTTCAGTATGAGTTATTCCAAAAAGCCATACAAGAACTATACTTATTGCTGTGTATTGACCAACAAGGTATATGCTACTTGTAACTACTACAGCTAAACCTGAGAGCGCTCTCATTAGCCTTGGACTGTAGAATCTGTTGGCAAAGTAGTCTTGGACTGTCATGTACCCCATTTTTTCAGAGATTTTGTGTAATTTTGTTCCGTAGAACAATATACATATTGCTGTTGTTAGGGGCACAAATATCTGCTCCCAAATACTGGGCCATCCAGCAGTGTATCCAAGTCCTGCTACACCAAGTATACTCATACCACTAGTTGCAGAGGAGACTATAAGTATAACAAAGAACCAAAATCCAAGACTCCTTCCTGCTATTATGTAATCTGCACTGCTCTTAACTTTTTTAGATGCCCATGCACCTATAATCAGTATTATCAAAAAATAGATTACAACTAGAGATGTCGTCATTATTGATGCCATTATTCCTCCTCCTCCGGATTGTATTTAAATCCCCAAAACAAAAGTAAAAGGGCTATTACTATCGGAACTATTAGAACAACATAAAACGTTGTTTCCGGTAGACCAAATATCATTTAATTCCTCCTATGTCTATATTTCTTTTATCTATTACTCGTTGAGCCTTACCTTGAGATCTTGGTATAGTTCCTTCTTCAACGAGTTTAACGTTTGCTTTTACTAAAAGAACGCTCTTAAGATCATCTTCGACTTTATCTTTAAGTTGAATCAAATCTTTTAGATTTCCTGTGAAAAGATCTTTTGTTACCTCTATCTCAATTGTTAAATGATCAAGAGGGCCTTTTCTTTCAACAATTATGGCATAATGTCCCTTAAAGGCTGAATTTTTCAGAATTACCTCCTCAATCTGACTTGGGAAAACGTTGACGCCTCTTATGATGAGCATATCGTCACTTCTTCCATGAAGTCTTTCAATTTTTCTAAAAGGAAGGCCACAATTACATTTGTCTTCATAGATTACAGAAATATCCTTGGTTCGATATCTAAACAGGGGCATTGCTTCCTTCCATAATGGTGTGAAAACTAGCTCTCCCCTTTCACCTTCTCCAAGAATTTCTCCAGTTTTTGGATTGATTACTTCCATTATGAAATGATCTTCCCATACATGAAGCCCATCTTTTTCTTTGCATTCAACAGCTACCCCTGGACCGCACAGCTCTGATATTCCGTAGTTATCGTAGGCATTAATATTAAACAGCTCTTCAATTCTCTGCCTCATGCCTTCTCCCCAAGGTTCTGCTCCAAAGACTCCAATCTTTAGTTTCAGATCTTTTTCGGGATTGATTCCTATTTCTTCAATGGCTTCCCCAAGATATATTGCATATGAGGGTGTACTTGTAAAGGAGGTTGTACCAAAATCACGCATTATTTCTATCTGTTTCTTGGTATTGCCAGACCCTGTTGGAATAACAGAAATGCCAAGTCTCTCAGCACCGTAATGAAAACCAAATCCTCCTGTAAAAAAGCCATAGTTGTAGATAATCTGCATAGAATCTTTTTTTGTTAGTCCTGTCGTTGCAAGAACTCTCGCCATTAGATTAGACCATGTGTCAAGATCATTTTTTGTGTAGTAAACTACTGTAGATTTTCCCGTAGTTCCAGATGAAGCATGGAATCTTACTATTTCCTCCATCGGAACTGCCATTAGACCAAAGGGGTAGTTATCTCTCAGGTCATTTTTTGTTGTGAATGGAAGTTTATGAAGATCATCGATATTTTTAATGTCGTCAGGCTTTAAATTGCATTTTTTTAAGGTATCCTTAAAAAATCGAGAGTTTTTCGAAGCGTACTCTACGCAAGATCTTAGTTTTTTATTCTGATATTCTATTATCTCCTCTCTGGATTTGAACTCCAAAAAAACACCCCGTTTAAATTTCCCTAACTTAGGGATTAATTTTCACGAGGGAATTCAATAGCCATAATAATAGCAATAAACTGTAGAGAGAGAGTTCTCAAAAAGAACATAAGTAGGTTTGAATAAATTCTCCCTCATTGAATCCCTCATAATAAAAACAAAAAGGATATTTATAAGGTTTTCTAATTTAATGTTATTTATTTGGATACTGTTCTATAAATCAAAAAAGTAATAACATTATGACAAATAAAATTTAGAGTATTCTATTAAAGAAAGCTAAATTAGTATACTAGCATAATAGTTTTTTGACTTTATGGAAAATTATATAGCTAGTGGAGCTATAGTTGTTTTATGAAAATAAGAGAGTTAGAACTTGAAAGATACCTCGCCAAATATGAATTTCTAGCACCTTATATTTTCTGTACCTCTGATTCAGAGTCATTTGAAATAAATCAATTATTAGAGATGGATGTAGAATATTCTGAAAAATTAAAAAAATTAAAACTTAGCTATGTTGATCCTCAAGGCAGCGAATACCTTAGAGAAGAAATTTCTAGCCTTTATTCTAATGTGTCAAGTGAGGAAATAGTTATTCTTTCTGGTGCGGCTGAAGGCATATTTGTGATAATGAATGCTCTTCTCGAAAAAGGAGACCATGTTATTGTTCAGTGGCCGTGTTACCAGCCCCTATACGAAATCCCCGCGGCTATAGGTTGTCAAGTTACAAAGTGGGAAATGGAAGAAAACTCAAAATGGGAATTAGACCTAGATTTTTTCAGGGATAATATAAAAAATAATACGAAAATGGTAATTATTAATAATCCACACAATCCGACTGGATATCTTTTTTCAACTGAGTTCGTGACTCAATTAGTAAATATAGCCAAAGAAAAAAATATCTGGATTTTTTCTGACGAGGTGTATAGGTTTTCTGAGTACGACGAAAAAAATAGAACTTCCGCAATTTCAGACATATATGATAAAGGTATCTCATTGGGTGCAATGTCAAAAGTATTTGGTTTAGGTGGTCTTAGAATAGGATGGGCATCAATTAAAGATAAAGAAGTTATGAGAAAAGTTATTTCATTTAAAGATTATACCACAATCTGCTGTAGTTCAACAAGTGAAATGATTTCAGCCCTTGCAATAAGAAATAGAAATCAAATAATTAAAAGAAATATGCATATTATAAAAGCTAATCTTGATTTACTAGATGATTTTTTTAAAAAATACAATCACCTACTTGAATGGGTTAGGCCTAAAGCTACTGCAATAGGATTCCCCAAAATAAAATTTGATATGGACATAAAAGATTTTTCAAATGATCTTTTGGAAAAGAAGGGAGTTTTAATATTGCCTGGATACGTATTTGGAGATTATAATAAGAACTTTAGGATAGGCTTTGGGAAGCTAAATACAAAAGAAGTACTAAAGAAATTTGAAGAATATATTTCTGAAAATTTAATAAAATAAAAAAATTATTTTATTTTAATTTGAAAAGACTTTTCTTCGATTGGTGGAACGCTTTCCCAGACTCTTGAATATGCAAAGTTAATAGTTGTATTTGAATTATGCCCAATTACTTTGAATTCAAATGTTTCCATTCCGCCACTTCCCATAAGCTGGGGTTCATCTGCGTTGTATGTTTTATTGATTAATTGGATTAGATTCTCATCAAAACTTTCATTCCATTGATAACCTGTAGTTGGGTTAGATTTAAGGATAATCTTAAATGTATCCCCTTTTTTGACTACAATTACTCCAGTTGAATCCTCGTTGTAGATCTTTTCGTCACTAGTAAAGAAAGCAAAATATCCGGCTATTGCTAGCAGGAGAATTATTATGCCTCCAGCCAATATTTTTATATTCTTTTCCATATCTATCACCTTCTTGATGCATGTAATACATGATTTAGATTTTTAAATATAGCGATATGGTTCAATATAGTTTGAAGTTAAATTAGATTAATATAAAAAATATATAATATATTTATTATTTAGGTAGTATATAAGTGACTTACTTAATAATTATCTTCCTACGATATACTCTATTTCTTTTATCGTAGCTCTTCTCTGTTTATCTTTACCATAAAGTCCAAATATCTTCTCTGCTGTTTCAAGGGTTCTTATTGCAGAATCTAGCCAATTGATTAAATCGGCAGAAAAAATCTTTAATCCGTATTCTTTTCTAAACTCTTCACTAATCCTATTTGGAGATAATTTTGCTTTTCTTAACTCCAATAATCTTTTCCCAATCTCAATTTTTGGACAATTACAATATGGTGCATCTTTACATCCACAAGCAAAAAATTCAGTTAATAAGTTAATCAGAACTTCTTCACCATGTTTCGATAAAGCTTGCTTTCTATTTTGGAAGTAAATTTTTTCTAAGGTTGTACCGGAAAAAAGAGAGGAGGAATCAATTTTTAGAATGGCTTGAAGTTTACTAGTAAGGTACGTATTTGGAAAAGGTAAAGTTTGGAAAATAATCTCTCTAACATCTTCTCCATTGAATTTTTTCATGAAAAGTGCGTGGGGTATATTAAGAAAATTTGAGGAGACAATTCTACCAAATTTAGTAATATTTACCTTATCTGATTTAATTTCAATTAATCCCTCTTTTCTTAAAAAATCAATAAATTCAGTATCGAAAGTTGGGGCAAATCCCATTTCAAAATTATTTTTAATGTCTCCAACTGATAAATTTGAAAAGGTTGATATAATTGATAGTGTTCTCTCTAATGAAATATCTCTATCGTACTGGATATCTACCTTTTCAGATTTATTATCTAAAAGATAAAAACAATGCTCTTCTTCAGAAACTTCACCATACTTTTCTTGGGGATCTATCAAAAGATAAGCTTTGCCTTTGTCATGAAAAGTTGGTCTTCCAGCCCTTCCTATCATCTGCTGAAATTCGAATATTTTAAGAGGTTCGATTCCCATTGAAAGCGTTTCAAAAGTAACTGCTGATGCTGGAAAATCAACACCTGCTGCAAGAGCTGCTGTAGTTACTACTGCATCAAGCTTTCCTTTCCAAAATTTAGTTTCTATTTCCCGTCTATCTTTAAAAGGAAGGCCTGAATGGTAAGCCGCTGCATTTATCCCTCTTGTCTTAAAATGTTCAGCGAGTGAATGGCAATTCTTCCGAGAATTAGAAAAAACGATGACTTGGCCTCTATGGCCTTTAGAAGAGATTTCTGAATTTTCTTTTCTTATTAATCTAGAGATAGTATAAAGTTTTCCACCGTGGCCAGTACAAAAAATAACGTGTCTTTCTAAAGGTACTGGCCTCTTGTCATAACTGACTAATTCCATTTTTAGTATATCCGAGAGCTCTTTTGGATTTCCAACTGTTGCAGAGAGCCCAATGAACTGGGCATTTGGATAAAGAACATAAAGTCTTGATATTAAGCTATCTAAAAGTGGCCCTCTTTCTTTGTCTTGAAGCATATGAATTTCATCTATTACGATAGTAGAAATACCATTGATAGACCCCCCAGATCTAAAAATCTGATCAATGCCCTCATATGTTCCTATTATTATGTCTGAATCTAAGGACCTGTTTATGTCTTTAGGATTTTCAGCTATTCTTGATAATCCAACTCTTAAAGACACACTATTATTTGGATAATTGTCCCTGAAATCTTCATACTTCTGTAAAGAAAGTGAAACTAGGGGGGACAAGTAAAGCAATTTATCTCCCTTTTTGTACCTTGAAAAAAAAGATAGCTCCCCAATCAGTGTCTTACCTGAAGCAGTTTCACTCATTACAAGAAAATTGTTACCTTTGAATAGCCCCTTATCTATTGCAATAGACTGAACTGGAGTGAGTTCATTGATTCCTCGTGAAGCAAATCTATCTTTGAATTCATCAAATATGTCAAGATCAGATATTTTGTAAATTTTAATGTCAAGAGGAGATGAATCGATTCTGTCATACATTGTGATTGAAGAATCTTTTGTTGGGTCAAACTTTGGATCAAAAACCATCAGTACTCTATCGACATCGGAATACCTTTTTAGTAGTTTTTCGGCAAGTTTTGTATCTTTGATACCTTTATAGGTCAAATCTTTTGTAATTTCAGATTTTGCACATATTTCACATATTGGTTCAGATCGATATGTGTAGGGAGTTCCTTTGGTATTGATTCTATTATCAATCAGACAGAACTTGCATAAAGAAATAAAGTCAAATTTGGCACCATAAGATTTTAACATGTTAATGAATAAATTCAAAATATCTTCCACGAAGTGATCTTTTGAAATATATATCGTATCGCTTCTTAATAGTTTAAGAGATTCTTTTGGCATCAAAGTAATTTCTTTTTCATCTTCAATCTTTCTAAATTTTTTAGGAACAAATCTTTCTCCGTCTTGAGCTAAAACAAGAATATATTTTACAATTATCTTACCAGTACGAACTTCTAGAATCTCGACTTCATCTTTTTTCTTTTTGTTCCTGACAGCTATAAGCATTAAAGAACCCTTTTCCACAATATTTATAAAATAACCTTTTTAAATTAGTAAAGGTGCTCCTTTGAAGGTTCTTATTGCTGGTAATTTTGATGTTATTCATCCTGGACACATCTATTTTTTAACAGAGGCTTCAAAGTTAGGGAAAGTCATAGTTGTTGTAGCAAGAGATGAAACTATAAAAAAGTTCAAAGGCCGAACTCCAATATTTAATGAGAATGAACGTAAGTTGATTCTTGAAAATCTTAAGATGGTTGAAAAGGTTATACTCGGAGACCAAAAGGATTTTTTTGCCCCAGTCATAAATGAAAATCCAGATATAATTTTTCTTGGGCCAGACCAGTATTCTTCCTGGATTGAAGAACGTATTAATAAAAGTGGGCTTAATACAAAGATAATGAGACTCGATAAAAGATTACCGTATAGTTCAAGTGAACTTAAGAAGAGATTTTTAAAAGTGTATACATTAGATACTGGTAAGGGAGACCCAAAAATATAACCAAGGATCATTTACATGTTCAAAGAAATACCCCGTATAGACATAGATGAAATAGTGGACAAGGCCTTTAGAAATGCTAAGAAAAAAGCCCTTTCCAGTAAGAAAAATATTAATGAGATTGTCAAAGAGAAAGAATCAATAAGAGTTACAGTTGCAGGAGAGACTTTAGCAGAATCACTTTTCAAGGTTGTAGACAGATATCCCTCTTTTGATAGATTGCCCCCTTTCACAAGAGAATTAATAGATATAATTGCAGACATAGATAAATTGAGACATAATCTCGGCGCTCTTTCGTTTGCAATAAATACGATTAACTCAGTTAAGATAGAATATATAAAAAATATCAGGAGAGCAAGTTCTCCCCAGGATGCTTCATTTCTAAGAAAACAGTGCTATGGTAGATATATATCCATATTAAAACAGGTAGAAAAAAATATAAAATTCTTGAATAACGCAAGGGAGAAGCTAAAAAATCTTCCTTCAATAAATCCTGATTTATACACGATTGTAATTGCAGGATTTCCAAATGTAGGAAAATCTTCACTACTAAAGGCTCTTACAAATTCTGAGCCTGAAATCAATTCTTATCCATTTACTACAAAGGGGATAAATGTTTCCTCTTTTGAGTATAATAAAAGAAAGATACAGATTGTAGATACTCCTGGCCTTCTAGACAGAGAGCTTAGTTATAGAAACCCTATTGAACTACAGGCTATATCTGCATTAAAGTATCTAGCAAAATTAATAGTATTTGTTTTTGACCCAACTGAATCCTGTGGTTATAGTATGGAAGACCAAATGAATTTGTACAATGAAATATCTGATAGGTTTATAGGTATTCCTTTTATAAAAGTTTTAAATAAAGCAGACTTAAAAGAGTGGGGCTTTAAAGAAAATATTAAGGGTATAGAAATATCCGCCCAAGAAGGCGCTAATATTGACGCTTTGAAGAATAATATCCAAGAGATCTTATTCAATTATTTTGAAGAAGAGGTAGATTATTTTGAAAAAGATCGAAATTGAATCTAAAGGGCTTACCGGATTTTTAAGAACTTTTAAGCAGATCGTGGAAGACCTTAACAAAGAAAAAGAAATTAAGAAGATAGTATTTACAGGAAATAATTTTACTTGTACACCTTTTATTGAACTTTTAACCTATGTAATTAGATCGATGAATAAAGAGATTATTTATGTCCCGTCTATAAATCTTGATAATCCATATAAAGTTATTTTATCAAGTGTTGATTGTGATTTTATCAGCGGAGGAGATCCTTACAGCCCCGATTTATTGATAATAATGGGTGGACTTGCGATGAAAGGAGGGCCAGAAGTTAATTCGATGAAAAAATTTATAGAAGGTATAGGAAATAAAGATAAAAAAGTAATTGGGATTTGTTTCATGAGCGTATTTGAAAAGGCAGGATGGCTTAACATTATCCCATTTGATTATATGATTGACATCTTTTTGGACAGTTCAATATTCGGGAGATAAAATGGAATTAAGAAGTTGTAAAAAACAATATATGAAGGATACCCACAGAGCTATTCCCCCAGAAGAAACTTTGAAAATTGTAAAAGAAAAACTTGAGATATGTGGAATAACAAGAGTTGCAGATATAACTGACCTAGACAGACTTGGGATTCCTGTATTTTCGGCAGTAAGACCGGATGCATCTATAGGATCCGTTTCTGTCTATAATGGTAAAGGCGTTTCAAAAACAGAGGCTGAAGTTTCGGCCATAATGGAAGGTATTGAAAGATACTCTTCTGAATTAGATGAAAGAATAATTATTGATTCTTCTCAAGCAGAGTTGGATGGAAAAGTAAATTATTTGTCTCCTTATGAACTGATATTACCGGCTCCTGAAATGTATAATGAATATATAAGAATTGGTTGGGTTAAGGGTTATGACCTTATCAGAAAAGAAGATATTTACGTACCTGCAAACTCTGTATTTCACCCATATCCTCTAAAAAGGGACTACCCACTTTTCAGGACAAATACAAATGGTTTGGCTTCTGGGAATACTCTAGAAGAGGCAATATTTCATGGATTGTGTGAGGTTATTGAAAGAGATGCCTGGTCCCTAGTTGAAATGAAAAGAACATTTCCAAAAGATCTAGTAATTGAAATTAAAGATCCTCTGCTTGAAGATTTTCTTAATAGATTTAAAGAAAATCAAATAGAACTCGTATTTAAAGATATAACTTCGGATATAAAAATCCCAACAATTCTTGCTGCAATAGATGATTTGAAATTAAAAGATCCTACATTGATGGTAATGGGGATGGGAACACATATCGATCCAAAGGTTGCTTTGTACCGAGCAATAACTGAAGCTGCACAATCAAGATTGACTCAAATTCATGGGGCTAGAGAAGACACACAGAAAGCAGACATTAAAAGAAGAATAGGTTATGACCGTATCAGAAGATTGAATTGGTATTATTTAAATCAGTTTGGAGTAGAAACAAAAACTTCTGATTTCACAGAAAAAGCCTCAGATGATATACTCGAAGATATTAATACCGTTCTTGATAGTTTAATTAAAAACGGAATTAATAGGGCCATAGTTGTTGATCTTACAAGAAGTGAATTAGGGATACCGGTAGTAAGAGTTCTTGTTCCTCAACTTGAACAGTATGGGATTGATAATTCAAGGATAGGGTCGAGAGGAAGGATGAGAGAAGTTGATAAGAATTATTATCTATTTGGGCCCAAGCCTTCCCATAGATGAAGCAAAAAAAATATTGGACTCAAATGAGAATAGAGAAGTTAGATATGCCCCTCCAATAAAAAGAGGCGATATCCCAAAAGCAGTTTCTGAAGGCTTTAATATAATCGGTATTATTGATGGAATTTTCTTTAGAGAAAGTGCTGTCTCCCCAAGAGAGTTAATGGAAATTCTTAAGACAAATGTAAAACTATATGGTGCATCGAGTATGGGTGCATTGAGAGCTTCAGAACTTGATAAGTATGGTATGATAGGTGTTGGAAAAATATATCAATGGTACAGGAATGGAACTTTAAATTCTGATGATGAAGTTGCATTGTCATTTGACAGTGAAGAATTTATTCCAATATCCGAACCTCTTGTAAACATAAGGGAAACAATAAATAAGGCTATTAATAAAAATATTATAACTAAACAAGATTCTGAAACCATATTTAACTCTGCAAAAAGTATCTATTTCCCAGAAAGAAGATGGGAAAAAATAATTCATGATTCTGAAAGAAAATTGAACAAATCTTTTTCTGAATTTACTATGTTCATCAAAGATAATAAAGTCGACATAAAGAGAGAAGATGCTATACTTCTTCTAAAGAGAATAGACGAAGATTCGAAATAGTTATAAGTTTCTATTTTAAAGAATATTTATGAGAAACAATAAAGATCTCTTTGAAGAATCTAAAAAATATCTTTGTGGTGGAGTTAATAGTCCTGTTAGGGCAATGAAACCTTATCCATTTTTTACGGAAAGAGCAAAAGGTGCAATGTTATTAGATGTCGAAGGGAACAGTTACATAGACTACTGCTTATGTTATGGCCCAATGATGTTAGGCCATAAAAATCCAGAGATTCTTGATGCTATTAAACATCAACTTGAGAAAGGAACTGCATATGGCACCCCTACCGAAAATGAGATTATTTTTGCTAAAAGATTGGCCCAAGTTGTGCCTAATGTAGAAAAGGTAAGATGTGTTAGCACAGGTACTGAAGCAACTATGAATGCTATAAGGCTTGCAAGAGGGATAACTGAAAGACAAAAGATAGTAAAATTTGATGGTGGATTCCATGGGGCTCATGACACAGTTTTAGTAAAAGCAGGTTCTGGTGTAATGACTACTGCAATTCCTGGATCAAAAGGAATTCCAGAGGCTTCAATAAAAAATACTATTTCTGTCCAATTTAATAACATAGAAGCATTGTCATCTGTTCTAGAGAAGGGTGATGTTGCTGGGGTAATAATAGAGCCTATAGTGGCAAATGCCGGCTGTATTATGCCAGAAAAAGGTTATCTAAAAGAAGTAAAAAGGGTAGCAAAACAGAACGGAACATTATTAATTATGGATGAAGTTATCACTGGATTTAGAGTTAGCTTGGGTGGAGCTCAAGAATATTTCAAAGTAAATGGTGACATTATCACAATGGGGAAAATAATAGGTGGAGGATTTCCACTTGCAGCTTTTGGTGGAAAAAAGAAGATAATGAATGAAGTATCCCCAGAGGGACATGTATATAACGCGGGTACCTTTAATGGAAATCCTATTTCTATTGCGGCGGGATTGAAAACATTAGACATCCTGGAGAGAAAAGAAACTTATGCAAACATAAAGGAGATGACAGATAAGATTATGGATGGAATATCTGACATGACTTCAAAAATGAAAACTGCTCTATATGGAGCTCCAGGAATGTTTTGCTTGTATTTTGGCGTAGATAAAGTAAAAAATTACGAAGACGCTAAGAAATCTGATACAGAAATGTTTAAAAAATTTCATAAAGAGCTATTAAAAAGAGGAGTATTTTTACCCCCCTCTCAATTTGAATGTAATTTCTTATCTATAAGCCATGATGCGGATATCATTGATAAGACTTTAGAGAATATGGGCGCTGCACTAAAGACAATTAAAAAATGAGGATAAAATGAAACTTATTTGCGGTACAAGAGGATCTAAGTTAGCTTTGACTCAAACTGATGAAGCTATCGTGGAGTTATCTAGTATAACTGGAATAGAAGTTGAAAAAAAGATAATAAAAACTAAAGGTGACCAGATTCTTGATCTTCCATTACACAAGATAGGAAGTAAAGGCCTATTTATAAAAGAAATAGATGATGCCCTTATTAATAATCAAATTGATTTTGCCATTCATTCACTTAAAGATTATCCAACTGATATTTTACCAGAACTTGAAATTTGCGCTATTACAAAAAGAAGGCCTCCATACGACGCCATAATAAGTATTGAAGAATCTATAGAAGAACTTCCAGAACAGGCTTCGGTTGGCACATCCTCCTTAAGAAGAAAATCTGAAATATCAAGAATTCGTCCAGATCTAGATCTAAAAGACATTAGAGGAAATTTAGATACAAGAATAAGAAAACTAAAGGAAGGACAGTATGATGCAATAATAGTTGCTGAATCTGGATTCAGAAGATTGTATGGAGAGATAAATCAAATTGAAGGATATAATTTTTCTCGAATAAGCCCAGAGATTATTATTCCTGCTCCAGGACAAGGAGCTTTGGCTATTGTATGTAGAAAAGAGGATTCTAAGATAAAAAAAATATTAAAAAATATCGATGATGGAAAAACTAGAATTGAAACAATGTGTGAGAGGCAATTCATGATTGATGTAGGCGGAGGATGTAACTTACCGGTAGGTGCTCTTTCTTTTATTAATAGAGATGAAATAGAACTCAAAGCATTTGTGGGTAATTTTGAGGGCACTAAGTCTGTTAGAGGCGAAATAAAAGGAAATAAGGAAGATTATATAAAGTTAGCAAAAGACCTTGCTAAGAGAGTCAATATTAGAGAGTGATCTTTTGGTTGTTTATATAGTAGGGGCAGGTCCGGGTGACCCAAAATTAATCACGGTTAAAGCCCTAGAATTGATTAAGAAAGCTGATGTTATCCTATACGACAAACTTGTAAGTAAGGACCTACTCTCATATTCTAAAAAAGAATGTATTAAAGTATACGTTGGAAAGAAGTCAGAAGGCTCTAGTCAATTTCAAGAGGACATTAATAGAGAACTTTACGACTATGGAAAAGATTACAAGATAGTCGTTAGACTAAAAGGAGGAGATCCATATATTTTTGGAAGGGGTGCAGAGGAGGCAATGTATCTTTATGAAAGGGGTATACCTTTTGAAGTTATTCCAGGAATTTCGTCCACTGTCTCGTGCCCTATGTATTCAGGAATTCCTCTTTCTTATAGAGAATCAAACTCAGTTTTTGCATTTCTAACTGGCCACGAAGCTGAAAATAAGTCATTCAGTATTAATTGGAATAAGCTTCCAGATACTTTAGTTATAGTAATGGGGATAAAAAATAGAGAAGCAATAGCTCAAAATCTTATAAAAGCAGGATTCGATCCAAAGACGCCAGTTGCCATAATCAAAAATGGAACTTCTCTATTACAAGAAACAACAATTTGTGATTTAAGTACACTAGGCAAGACCCCTGCAGAACCGCCTTCTGTTATATTTGTAGGTAAAAACGTTTTATTTAGGGATAAACTTGACTTCTTCGAGAAAAAATTATCCTTGATTAAAGGAAAAGAAATATTTGTTTCCAGAGAAAGCGGAGAAGAACTAGAAATCATGAAAAAAATGGGTGCAAAGGTCTATGCATACTCGCTTATTGAGATAATAAATATCGATTTCAAAGTTCCTAATTTGTCTGATTATGATGTGGTAGTCCTTACAAGTGCTAAAGGTGTTGATAGGCTTGAAAATATTGATTTACCTAAAGATATAGAATACTATACTATTGGGCCTAAAACTGAAGAAAAACTAATTGAAAAAGGAATTTACTCAAGAAGGCCTGAAAAATACAATTCAAAGGAACTTGCAAAATTCATGATATCGGAATTTAAAGAGAGAAAAAGAATTTTGACTTTAAGATCGCAGGAAGCACCAGGATATCTAGAAGAAAGACTAAAAGAGTTTCATGATGTTACAAGAGTTGACGTATATAAAGTTAATATGAGAAGAGATATTCCTGGCAAAAAGAATTTTGACATTGCATTTATTTCGAGCTCTTCAAATGCTGACGCATTTAAAAAGATGGGATTGAACGCAGAAATTATTGTTTCAATCGGACCTGAAACAAGTAATGGATTAATCAAAAATGGAATTTATCCCACAATTGAAGCTGACAATCATACCCTTCTAGGTATGCTTGAAGCCTTGTTAGATTATCTTGTTGGATGTGATAATTTTGGCAAAAATAAAAGATCCTAAAAACATAGGGATAGTTGCCGTATTCTCTGCACTTGCATTTGTTGCAACTAGATTTATCCAGATACCGATTCTTCAGACAGGAGGGTATCTTAACTTTGGAGAAGCTATTATTTATATTGCAGCGATATTATTCGGGCCATTTGTTGGAGGGCTTGTTGGTGCTATTGGTCCGGCTCTTGCAGATTTAACATCTCCTTATGCTGCCTTTGCTCCTTTTACATTTATCATAAAAGGTATTGAAGGATGGGTAGTAGGTAAAATATCTTATAGTAATCAAAAAACAACAAATAAATTAATGGGGATATTTGTTGGCGGTAGTATAATGGTTATTGGATATTTTATAGTTGAAATATTGGTATTTTTGATACCTCCTCCAGTTGCACTTGTAGAAGTTCCATTCAATATACTGCAGTTTGTAGTCGGTGGAATAATTGCAATTGTTATAACTGAAAGACTTAAAAAAAGTTTAGATAAAATAATGTATCGGTAAGTATGAAAGATAAATCAAGATACCTTGAAGATTTGAAAAGAGTCATCCAAGAAGGGGAAGTAGACCTAAGGATAATTGATACTTTAAATATTCTAAACTCTAAAGAGAATTATTATACTACCTCAAGCTGTGCAGGACGGATAATCCTTATTGAGCTAGAAGAAATAGGCGGTAAGAAGGAATCTAATTTTATTTTTAAGAGTCATGAGAAAGTAGATTATAAAAATATATGGAGAATTATTAATGAGTATACTGGAAATAAGATGCTCTTTTTAATAGTAAATTCGTCCATAATCCACGTTGTTTGCAAGGATCTTGAATCCGCGAAGAGATTAATCAATATTTCTAAGGAGTCAGGATTTAAATATTCTTCAATTTTTTCTTTTACTGATAAAATTATTGTTGAAATACGGTCAACTGAGAAGATGGATGTTCCGATTGTTAAAGATGGTAAAATCTATCCTAGTGAAGAATACGTAATGATGTTAGTAGAAATAGCAAATCAACTAATTGATAGAATAAAAAAGAAGATTGAGACTCTTAATGAAAATTTAAGAGAAATGTAATAAAAAATAAAATATTATTTCTTTGCTGTTTTTTTCTTTTTTGGAATATCGTAGCTCAAGTCTTTTAGGGTGTCTGTTTTTACAATTGCCTTTACTTTGTCAAGGGCAGAGATTAATGATTCGTCAGATTTCATTCTGTAAACAATTACTCCAAGCTGCTCGTAGCTCTTAACAATATCTTCATTGTAAACTGGAATTTCAATTTTAATTGGTTCATCTGTTGGATTTCCTACGATTATGTCTCTATATCCTAGTTTTGCAACATTTTCAACGATATATCCGCCCATGTTCTGTACATCTTTTGGAAAAAGTATGAATTTAGCCATTTTACATCACCGCCAATAAAGATACTATCATTGCTAGGAATCCAAGTGCTGTGAATCCCATTGAAACAGGATAAATCTGCTTAAATGTGAATATGGGTGAAAATGCAGATACTATTGAGAATAATATTGGCATTATCAAACATAGTAAGCAATGTACAAGGAGCAGGGGTAAGTTAAGAGTTGGTGGAAGCCCAATGAACATTGTTATAAATACGCTAGACAATGCAAAGAGTATAGATTCTCTCATTAAGTAGTAACCGCCTCTTGCCCAAGCTGCGTATTCAAGTGATGGCCCTTCGATTACATCTGACTTAGCTTTTTCAATGCTGAACGGATATTCATTTAATAACATTATATATCCGACAAAGAACACAAATCCAGCTAACATTCCAGGAAATGTGAATAAAATTGGTTTAAGACTTAAGATCTTTTCTAGATACATTAAATCAATTAATCCGCCAGGATAGATAAATGATGCGTCAAATCCTTGGAATTGAACTATGTCGGAAAAATTAATAGATTTTACTAGAACTACTGGCACAAACATTGCAAGGTAAAGTGGGAATGAACCTACTGTTATCATTTTAAATGCCCTAAGTACACTCTGCTGCTCAAAGAATCTCCTATAATCTCCTTTCATTACGGCCCCTTTAATCTGATCTGCATATGGCATGGAAACGGAAAGAATAGATCTTGAAAAGCTACCAATTGCCATGAACAAGAATTCTATCACTTTAAGGAGTCCTACTACAGCGACAACAGTCCCTAATGCGTTTAAACTCCACCATTCTGGAGTAGTGAATAGTACTGCAAAGAACATTACAAATATGCCTATTATAGGTAAGCTATGAAATAGTCTTGGCATTGGTGAATTTGGTTTAATTTTTTCTTTATAGAAGAACTTAAGAATTGCCCAAAAACCTGGAGTTAGTAAAGGCGGGCCTATTCTCTGTTGTATTCTAGCCTGAACTTTTCTTTCTACTCCGGGAATGAGAAATCCAGTAATCAATGCTGCCAAGGGTATAATTATAGTAGCAAGTATAAGTTCAATCATTATAGACCCCTCCTAATTAGACTTTTCACATCTTCCTCTGTAAAGATCCTCTCCTTTCCATTTTCTACTACAATTGCCCTGTTAGTACATGCAAGACATGGATCACAGCTTGCCATCGTAAGCATGCCATCGGTTAATTGATCCCCTATACATGCGACTTCCATTGCGGCTAAAGCAGTTAAAGTTGGAGTTCTGTTTTGGTAGTTTCGTATTCTACCAGTTTCATCTAGTGCAAGAGAATCGTATATTTCTCCTCTTGGAGCTTCAATGTAAGAAGTTGAAAATTTCATTTCTTTTAATTCAAAACTTCTGTTTGATATAGGTCCCTCGGGTAATGATTCGAGTGCTTGCTCAATAATCTTGATAGCTTCAATTGATTCTAGGGCTCTTGCTACAACTCTGTCTTTATTATCCCCATCATCAAGAACTATAACATTGAAATCAAAATTCTTGTATTCTTTCATTTTCTTTCTAAGGTCAACTCCCCATCCACTTGCTCTTCCTGTTGGCCCGGGTGCTGCATATTTTATAGCTTCTTCTTTAGTTAATACGCCACTTCCTTTGATCCTTGACATAATCATTGAATCATTAACGACCCTATTTGCGTAATCCCCTATTTTTATTTTTAATTTTGCTAATCTTGTCTCTAGCTCTGATAATCTGTATTCATCAATGTCGCATCTAGGTCTTACACCGCCCAATATAGGAACTGCATAGTGAACTCTGTTACCTGAGATTATATATAAAAGATCCATTATGTCTTCCCTCAAAGTAAAGGCCCTCATACACATTGTTTCGTGGCCCAACACTTCTGTTGCATGAGCTAAGTAAATCAAGTGGCTGTGAAGCCTCTCAAGCTCAGCCATTATAACTCTTATATAATCTGCTCTCTCTGGAACTTTAATTTTTAGCCCTCTTTCAACGGCTCTTGTACCGTTCCAAAGATGTATGTGAGAACATATACCGCAAATTCTCTCAGTGATTATAAGTCCTTTGTGAACAGGCATTCCTTCCATGATTCTTTCAATACCTTTATGGTAAGGATCAAGAGTAAGTTCACAATCTACAATTACTTCATCTTCAACAAAGAATCTTGCTCTATATGGCTCAAGCATTGCAGGATGTAAAAGACCAACTGGAACTTCTACTTCTGCCTTATCTTTTCTAGCATTTTCCCCCACTCTTATCACCTCTCCAATAATAAGGGTATACCTGCTGCAATACCTGCAATAATGTCTTCAGGCCTTGCCGGACACCCAGGAATATAAGCATCAACTGGTATTACTTCGTCCACTCTGCAAAGAACTTCGTCACTATCTCCAAGTTCTCCGCCAAAATCTTTGAATATACCGCATCTAACTCCACAAGATCCTACAGCGGCAACAATCTTTGGTTCAGGGATTGCCTCATAAAGTTTCTTTAAAGGTTCAATAGTCCTTCTTAATACAGGACCAGTTACTGCTAGCACATCAGCTTCTCTTGGATTCCATGTTAAGATAACTTTATACTGTTCAAGATCGTATCTTGGTGACCAAGCAACGTTAGCAACTTCGATATCGCAGCCATTACATCCACCTGTGTAAAACAACATGACATGAATTGCATTTTTTCTAGATATTTTCTTTAACATTTTTTACACCTCTTCAAAATATTTTGAGGAATCCTTAGCCATTATCTCAATGATTTCTTTTATCTGAGCTTCTTTTAGTTTAATTGGTTCTTTTAATAGTTTTGAAGGATCTGCCTTGAATTCTCCAACTTCTCTTGGATGAATTGCACCCGGTTTTCCGTAGAATGCATAAATTGGGCAGTTATCATGACACCAAAAACAGTAAAGGCATTTTAAAGGATCATATTTAGGAGTTTGTGTTTTTGTGTATCCTTTGACTATCTCGATTGGTTTTTCGATAGGTACCATTTCAATTGCTTCTACTGGACAGATATTGGCACATCCACCGCATCCTATACAAGATTCATCATTTATTGCTTGAGGGTATTTTACTTTTCCTTGAAGTATTGAGTTTCTAATATCCTTACTTGTTACCCTATCAGCGGCAAAAAGTATTCTAAGGATGTTCACATATATACCCTTAAGAAATATTAAAAAAATACTTTTCATTATTTTGACCTCCCGTTGATGGTTCTGTCTTCAAAATCTGTCTGCACATTTATTGCATAAGCTGGGCAAATGTTATCACAAGCACCACATCTGATACACTTATCCATGTCAAAGACAAGCTTCTTTGACTTGACAGAGATTGCATCTGCAGGGCATATTTTGACACACTGCTCACACATTATACATAAATCATCATTGTAAGTTAAGGTACCACCTTTGATTTCTTTGTGATCTCTAGTCTTTCTTGGAAGGCAATTCATTGGGCAATATGCTCCACATGTTTCACACATTACGCACTTTTCAAGATTAACCCTAAATCCGTTCAAATCGACCTCTATGCATTTAGTTGGACAGACTTCTTTACAGATGCCACATTGTACACATCCTTCGTGTTCTCCTTGCCATTCTCTGTAATTTAGTTTAATTGCATCTTTTTTACAAACTGTAGTGCAAATACCACATAAGATACAGTGTCCTGTAAACATCTTCTCTCTTTCGTTTACCTTGATTTTTGTTGGGCAGGCTTTTACACAAAGATTGCAATTAATACATGTTACTGTATCAAATCTTATCCTTCCACCTTCCCACTTTAAAGCATCAGTTGGGCATGCTTCAACACATAATCCACATTGATTACAGTAATAGAGTTTTCTTTTTGATTCTCCCTTGTTTATCTTGGGTCTGTGATTTTCAATTACTATTGCTTTATTAATACATTCTCTAACACATGTATAACAAGAAACACATTTTCCATAATCAATAAAGGAATTTTTTATTGCTCCAACAGGACATACATCCATACATACATCACAATGTGTGCATATCCCAGGTGTTGCTTCATATTTTATTGCATTTGCAGGACAATAGTAGGTACATCTGCCACCCTTATCACATCTTTTTTCATCTATGGCTATGCTTAAGAGTTTAGCTTTTCCTTTAGATTGAATTGGTCCGCCATCTCTTTCTTTCTGCTTTGGCATTATCTCTTCACCTCTTCTATTGTCATTGACTCAAGATTAAACCTAAGCTTCCCTTCGACATTAACTCTTGCACCCATTGGACATACATCCCTACATACATTGCACATAGCACATATGCCTTCTGGGACTTTCTTGTCCTTGTACTTAATCATCTTAATTACACTAACGGGACAGTTCTTTTCACATATAGCGCATCCAATGCATTTTTCCTTGTCTACAATATAGCCGCCATATCTGTTTTTGAAGATAGCATCTACTGGACATACTTCCATGCATTTGCCACACGTGACACAGCTGAAAGCTTTTTCATTAATTATTCTAATACTGTTAGTAGGGCATGCTTCAACACATTTCTTTGCAGTGTTACATTTATCATTGGTAATATACATCTTATTGCCTCCTAATGATCATTGCAATGAAGACTCCAATCACAGTTGAAAAGAATGCTTCAGAGAACCTAATTATATAGCCAAATAAGGTCCATTGATAATCTGGATACGTACCAAGTGCTGATGCAATTAATAGAGCTACAACTAATACTATAATGTAATTTGCTTTACTCTTTATTTCTTCAGAGTTTACTTTGTATCCAATGATAATTCCATAGACAAGCCCAAATAAAATTGGACCCCATTGATTTGCGAGTCCTAAAGCTGCAACTTCGCTACTCATCTTTTCTCGCCTCCATTAAGAACATAGCTATTAGCGAAAGACCCGCTAAAACGTTTAATCCAACCCCAATGTTGAGATATGGTAAAATTCCGGGATGAGTTGGATCTGGGTAATCAAGTAAATTATCCCATCCAAATGCCCCAACATGGATAATATCGTACGGATCAACACCTGTATTGTAAAGATAGTAACCTGTTCCGTAATAATATGTAGTGGCTACAAGTCCTAATACCCCAGTTAATAAGAATATTAAAGCTCCAATTGTAGAGAGATTAACAAGATATCTGTGGGTGAATCTTAGAGGTGTTTTCTTAAGACCGTAGATAACAACTGTCAAGAAGTATCCTGTAGCTATTACTGCTCCCCCCGGGAAACCTCCTCCAGGGGATATGTGCCCACCAAGTACTATTGTAACTCCAAAAGCTACTAGAAATATTGCTAAAGGAAATGCCATCAACCTCTGAATGACTGTTGATTTTTCTGTCATTTCTGGAGTTTCTTTTTTCTTGTATCCTTTTAGAGATCCCCAACCAAATACAATTGTAGTTGTTATTACTGCAGTTATTAAGATAAAAGTTTCTCCTAAAGTATCGTAACCTCTAAAGTCAAATAGGATTACTGTAATGACATTAGGGGCGATATTACCACTGTATAAATTGTAAAGGTAGCTCATACCTGGTATCAAGTAGTCGCTAAACTGGAAAAGTGTTCTAAGTATTACAAATGAAGCAATTACTAATGACACGCCTGCAATGATGTTTCTTCCCTGTTGATAATCACTTGTTTTCACTTAGATCCCCCCTAGGAATATAATAAGTAGAAGTGCAAGTGTAAGAGCGACATAAAACGAAGATAAGTTTATGGAATCAGTATTTTCTTTTTCTACTTTGAATACTGTTGGAACTGTAAATAGTACCCCTGCTAATATTATTAACGCTCCAAAACCTAAAATAGTTGAATTTGCTGTTCTTAGAACCAATATTGTTCCTATTAGAAGGAATGACAACATTAGGAACTCTGATGTAAGGGCACTACCAATACCCATTCCTTGTCCTTTATCTTTCATCTTTTCATGAAATATTTCGTATACTCTATCTAACAATTATCACACCCCCAAGGAAACAACAAAATTGTATATTGGATCGTATACCATATTCGGGAATAATCCTATTAGAAGACACGCTAATATTAAAATTACGATTATGGCTTTTGTCAAGTTTCCACGGACTTCTTTGTTCACTTCTACTTTTGAACCTGGCTTCATGAATATCATATAGAATGCCTTTATTATTGCCACAAAAGTTGCTACGCTCAATAATATCACAAGTATACCAAGTTCAGGTACTCCTGCTTGAGCGGAAGCTTGTATTAACCTCCATTCACTCTGATAAGAGTTAAATGGTGGAACTCCAGAGATAGCTAGAGTTGCCAATAACATTACAAATCCAACTAAAGGAACAACTTGCAATCCTTCTCCAAGTTCGTCAAGTTTTGTTGTTTTGAATTTATCGTAAACAAAGCTTGCAATAAAGAACAGTATTGCCATACTCAAAACATCGTTAATTGCATGGAAGATACCTGCGGCAATACCAAAAGGAGTGCCCAATCCAAATCCTACTGCTACAAGACCTGCTTGAGATACGGCCACAAAAGACAAAAGTTTTCTAAGTTCTACCTGTTGTAAGGCCATTACTGAACCTATGACAACTGTAAAAATTGCAAATCCTAGAATCACAGATTTTAACAGTGCATATCCTGAGAAAACCCTGAAGAGGATTAGGGCCATTGCGACTAGAACAAACTTTGACTGCACTTGTAACAAAGCAGATATTTCTGGCCTTGCATTTTCATAAATATTAGATTTAATTATGTGAAATGGGAAAAGACCGGATTCGTATAGCCATCCTAAAGTCAATAATGCTACAGCAACTAGCCCTATTGGAGTTAATGCTCCTCCAGCCTGTATAGCGTGAGATAAGTCTGTTATGTTCAAAAGTCCATATGATCCCAAAAGAAGTGCTATTCCCAATAGAATTGAAGCTCCAGATATTGTCCCAAATATCATGTATTTGAAAGCAGCTTTGAAACTTTTTGCTTCTTGAACTGCAATCACGAGTGCTGCTTGAGCAACTACAAGAATTTCAGTGAAAACGAAGAAGTTGAATATATCATCGGCTAAAATTATGGCGCTAGATGCAGCTAAGCTTATGAAAATCATGGCCATGTAGACTCCCGAAATCATCTTCTTGTTAATAACAGCCAAAACGCTAAATCCTGTTAGTATTGTAAGAACTACCATTAATATTTTCTGAACAGCCCCGTAAGAATATACAATTCCCATATATACTTCAGGAATTAGTATTTTCGACACTTCAGGGAAGCTTCCAGTTCTAAGATGGCCACTAAATAAATGTACTCCATAAAGAGTAACTACAGGAATAAAGACAAAGACAATCAAAGATACTATTGAGATAAATTTAACTGACTTGTCTTTTTGATGAAGAAAGTTCACCAATATTGCCATTATTAGTGGAAGCACAACCATTAATGGAATCAAAGTGCTATTGTTTAACATTTAGTCTTCCCCCTCAAACATTTTATGAACACTAAGTGTATGGTATTTATTATACAAGACAACTGCAAGTGCTAACATTACAGAAAGTGTAGATGCACCGATTACAATGTTTGTAAGAACTAACGCAAAAGGAAGAGAGTAAGAAGCGTTGCTTGCAAATTCACCAAATTCTAATAGATGTGAATAGGAAGAAGGTGTTGCAGTGGCATGGAAATGGTGCATGACTTCAGGTATGAATCCTCCAGGTCTGTACCCAATTGTAATCAAGACCAGATTAACTCCGTCACCAATTAAGTTTGCACCGATTATTTTCTTTAGAATATTGTCCATCATTAATAGGGCCCATAGACCTGTTACTATTAGTACTCCTGCCGTAAGGAAAGAACCTACTTGAAATGGCTCCATTTACTCATCCCTCCCCTGGGTTGTTTTGTATAACGCTACTATGAATAGACCGGGTAGTAGTGCTGCACCTAAAATTGCTTGTACAGCGGCTACATCTGTGGCGAGTAAGAAATGGAATATTGCTGCTAAGGAAAAGCTTTCAAATGTAAGGATAATAATACTTTTGTATAAATTTTCCTGTATTATTGCCATTAAGGCTGACAAAGCCACCGCAAATAACAATATATAATCAAACATAATCATCTGCCTCCGTTAAATCTGCCCAAGATATAGAATGGACTGCAAAGGGCATCAGGAAAAAGTGAGCTAAAGCAGCTAGAATAGCTACTGGATTTCCAAGGAAAATGATGACAAGTATGCATACGACATCCATAACACCTAAGATATGAAGTCTTGCATATACTATGTTTTTTCTCTGTCCAAATCTAAAAAGTCCTAAAGCAACTCCAATAAGTCCTATTCCTGCGATTAGATAGAAATAAGGAAGTATTAGCTCCATAAAAGAATATATGTTCATTCGGCAATCCCTCCTCTAAAGAACCGTGATATGACCAATGTTCCTACTGGACCAAGTAAGAGCAAATAAATTGCGATATCAGAAAAATAAGGAATTTCATACATTTTTCCTACTATCATGAAACCTGTGGCCACTCCAATTTCAGCAGCACTTGCACCAGCTAAGGAATTACATACTCCCCTAAAAGTAGTAACTCTAAGACCAGAAACAATAGCTACAGCAAGTCCTATTAACATAACGTAAACATAGTACTCTTTAAGATTTAGATAATGGCCAGCCACCAATATAACGGCTAAAATAATAACTAATAAAATATTATTTTTATTCATTTAATCCTCCACCATCTTTTTTATCCACCCCTCAAAGGGAATAACATCTTTTTGACTTCTTGGAGAAATAACTGCTACAAGTAATTTCTGCTTTTCGGGGAATATGTCAATAGTAAGAGTTCCAGGAGTAAGAGTGATACTGTTTGCAAGAATAGTCATCGATACAGGCCTGTTAAGAATTGTATCTATTTCCATGACTTGTGGATCGATTTTACCGTTGATACATTGAATAAAAACATCTCTTGCAGAAACAATAATATAATATACCAACCCTATAAAGTAGACAATACCCCAAAATGGTCTCATAGCTTTGCTCATTTTTACACCTTCAGGAATTTGAGTAAAAGGTTTATTTATAGTATATAAATGTTTCGTCAATCGCTAATTAGCGATAATAATTCTAAAAAATATATTTAATATTAAACATATGAACAATAAAAACCTTTAAATATAGTTTAAAAAACGTGTTTTAAATGAAGGCAGATGATTCTTTTGGAAATTGAAGAAAAGTGGCAGAAAAAATGGGAAGACGCTAGAATTTTTTATTCTGACCCTAAAGACATGAAAAAATTTTTTGTTAATTTCCCTTATCCTTACGTTAATGGATTCATGCATTTGGGGCACTCGTTTTCTCTTATGCGGGCAGAAGTATTTGCAAGGTACAAAAGAATGTGTGGATACAATACATTGTTTCCTTTTGGTTTTCATGCAACTGGCACACCAATTGTTGCAGCTGCTGAAAGAGTTCGAGATGGTGAAAAATCACAAATTGATATTTTAGAAAAGATGGAAGTTCCAAAAGAATTAATTCCTAAATTTTCAGATCCTGAATTTTGGGTGAGATATTTCCCCGAAGAGTCTATTAAAGATCTAAAACTCTTAGGCCTATGTGTAGATTGGAGACGAAGCTTCATTACAACTTCACTAAATCCCTTTTATGATAAATTTATTAGATGGCAATTCAACAAATTAAAAGAAAAGAACTTTGTAGTTAAAGGTGAACATCCGGTAACCTGGTGCCCAAAATGTAACAATCCGATAGGAGATCATGCAAGACTTGAAGGAGAGGGCATTACACCTGAAGAGATAATACTACTTAAATTTAAGTTTGAAAACAAGATACTCCCAGCTGCTACGTATAGAGTTGAAACTGTTTTTGGTGTAACCAATATGTGGATGAATCCGGGTACAAAATACTTAGAAGTAGAAGTTGACGGCGAAATCTGGATTATTTCTCCAGTTGCCGCTGAGAAGTTAATAAATCAAAAACATAAGATTAATATTATTAAGGAATTAGATTCTAAAGAACTGATTGGAAAATCTTGTGAAAATCCTTTGACAGGGGATAGGGTCCCTATACTACCTGCCACATTTGTATCTCCAGAAATAGGTACGGGAGTTGTAATGTCTGTTCCTTCACATGCCCCTTATGATTATATTGCATTAAAAGATATCCAATCAAATCCTTCAAAATACGGAGTTCCTGATTCTCTTGTCAGGAACATAACACCTATCCCTTTGATAGTTGTTGAAGACTTTGGAAAAAATCCTGCAATAGAAATTTCCGAAAAGATGGGAATTTCGTCGCAAGAAGATGTAGATAAACTTGAAGAAGCTACAAATATTATATATAAGAAAGAGTTCCACCAAGGAATACTAAACGAGAGAACTGGAAAATATAAGGGTATAAAAGTTTCAGACGTCAAAAAAATTATTGTTACTGACTTTGTCAATAGTGGCGTTGCTTCATTGTTTTTCGAGCTACCTGGAAAAGTAGTATGTAGGTGCCTTACTCAAGGTGTAGTCAAGATTGTATCTGACCAGTGGTTCTTGGCTTATGGAAGCCCAGAATGGAAAGGTTTAGCAAAAAAATGTCTAGCTCAGATGAACATCTATCCTGAAAAAGCAAGAAAACAGTTTGAGTATGTTCTTGACTGGTTAAAAGACTGGGCTTGTACTAGAGAGTTTGGTCTTGGAACAAAACTTCCATGGGATGAAAAATGGGTAATTGAATCACTTTCAGACTCTACAATCTATATGGCCTATTATGTCCTGGCCAAGTTCTTTGAAGATCCTTCATATAAAATAGATCCACAAAAACTTGATGATTATTTCTTTGATTATGTTTATTTGAAACTTGGTAATTTAGAAGAAGTTTCAGCTAAAAGTGGATTATCTAAAGAATTAATTTTAGATATGAAGAAGGAGTTTGAGTATTGGTATCCTTTTGAATTCAGAAACAGTGGAAAGGACTTAATACAAAATCATCTTTCATTCTGTATTTTCAATCATGCTGCAATATTCCCAGAAGAACTCTGGCCTAAAGGGTTTGGGGTAAATGGATGGGTTTTAGTAGATGGAGAAAAAATGAGCAAATCCAAAGGTAATTTCTACACCATAAAGCAAATCGTAAAGATGTATGGTGCTGATGCTGCAAGGATTACTCTAATGAACGGAGGAGAAGGCCTTGATGACCCCAACTGGGATAGTGAATTTGCAAGAACTATAACTGATAAATTAAAGAACTGGCAGGATTTTTGTATAGAAAATTACGGAAAAGGTAGAACCGAAAAACTATACATTGATAGGTGGTTTTTATCAGTTTTAGATAAAGCAATAAAAGAAACAACTGAAGCCATGAACGATACAAATTTCAGAACTGCTCTCTCAAAAGGATTCTTTGACCTTCAAAGAGATTTAAAGTGGTATCTGAAAAGATGTCTTAACTCCCCAAATAAAGAAGTTATTTCTGAAGTTATAAAAACACAGACACTAATTTTGGCACCTTTTACACCGCATATCTGTGAAGAAATTTGGGAGAAACTGGGATTTGAGCCTTTTATCTCAAATGCTTCTTGGCCTGAATATAGAGAAGAAATGATTGATAAAATTTCAGAAGAAAGTGAGTACTACATTGAAGAAGTTGTTAATGATATAAGAGAAATAATCAGTGTTTTGTCAAGAGGGGAACAAAAATCCTTAGAGAAAATTGAAATATATACTGCTGAGAATTGGAAATGGGATCTTATCGAAATTATTAAAACAAAAGAGAATATGGGCGAAGCTATAAAAACTGCGATGTCAAATGAAGAGTTCAGGAAAAATGGAAAAGATGTAAATCTCATAATCCAAAGATGTTTTAAGAATAGATATTTCCCAGAAAGATTCGATGAAAAAGAAGTACTAAACGAAGCAAAGAAATTCTTGATGGAAGAATTCAAAACCGAAGTAAACATAGACCCCAAAGAAGATCCGGGAAATGATAGAAAGAAGGCTATTCCAAGAAAACCTGGTATGCATATCTATTTTAAATAATTTTAATTTAACTATAGAAATCAATTTATACTAGTATGGTATTGACATGCCGAGAGGCAAGTCTATGCTTGGAACATTATTACAGCTTATCATTCTATTTTTTGTTGTTATTGATCCTCTTGCAAGTTTTCTCGTTTTTTACTCTACTTCTTCTACAATGGTTCCAAAGGAGCGGCAAAAAACTGGAATTCTGGCCATACTAATTGCTGTATTGTTATGTTTTATGGTACTCCTCTTGGGTCAACGATTGTTAGAGCTATTTAGCACAACTTTGGATGAATTCAGGATTGCAGGAGGCATAATATTGACAATTCTTGGGATAAAGATGGTCCTAGGAGAGCCTCTAATAAATACTCATGACAAAAAAGATAACTCTGCCAAAGCTTTAGCATCTATTATTGCAACTCCTCTAATTACAGGCCCTGCCACAATCTTTACAATTATAATAGCAAGCAATGACTATGGAAAATTTTTGACGGGGATTGCAGTAGGGATTGTTCTTCTAATCACAGTATTATTATTTCTCATGTCTAATAAAGTAAAAAAATTATTAGGGGATACTGCAACTCAAGTTGCAACTACAATTTTAGGACTTGTAACGCTTTCTTGGGGAGTCAAGTTTATAATTCTTGGAATAAAGAACATCTTTTGAATTAAAAAAGAACAATTGAAGCAATAAATATCAATATAGTTACACTTGCAATGTCCATAACACTTGTAAGTAAAGGTATTACCACATTGTCCGGGTCAATGTTAGTTCTTATTGAAAAGTATGTTAGATAATATGAAGTTAGCATTCCTGCAATTGATGAGATAATGGCTACTAATATAGCTATTTCAAAAAGGGTAAATAGCCCCATCTGGGGTATTTTAAGAATGCCAGACATAATAAATGCAAGTATGGCAAGTAGGGGGAATAGAATTATTGTAATGATAAAGGTATAAGAAAATTCTTTAATCATTCTTAATTTAGGTATGAAAGTTATTTCTGATTGTCCTAAATGGAAACTAGTAGAAATTCTTGCAGAGAGAATACTGCCAATATTCCCATTCTCTGCATTAAACAGGGGAGATAACACAAGCAGTAAAGGAAATATCTCAATGAACTCTAAATTCTTATCAAGTAGTGAACCGGCAAGAGTGCTCAACAAAGCACAAATAGCCAAAAATCCCATTGACTCTTTTAGTATTCTTCTTGCATAATAACTCTTTCTTATAGAAAATAAAGCTAAAAAGACTATGAGGGCACTAATTCCAATGCTGGAAAATAACATGAAAATTTTACTTATAGAAAATGATAATATTCCAATTGCAAAAAGAGACCCTACATTTAAGATATCTCCTATGGAAGCAATCAATGGCGAAGATACGTTGTCAGGATCAAGTCCTTTTTTAAAAGATATTATGGCCACAAAAATTGTAGTTAAGATGAGGCCTATTGCAGCAATAAGAGAGGCAAATAGTGAAATAAAAAAAAGATGTATAAATCCAATTGTTTGATTCCCAAATATAAATCCCCCAATCATGGCAAAGAATGCTATTACAGAAGCCATGATAACAGTCTGAACAAGAGAAGAGTAAACGTTTTCTTTAATTAATTTTGAACCCCTGAGGCTCGGCGTTATTTCACCAGTATGAAGGCCCGTTGATAGTCTTGACCCCATTGAGGCATAGATATTCCCCCTCATATCAATCGCCGCCGGGAGCATAGTCAATATACCTGGTAACAATATCAAGATATCAATCATTTTTGTAAGGTAAATGCCTGCAAAAATATCAGCAAAAGCGCATATGATAAGAGCAAACATACTCTGTTTAATTATGGTAGAAAAATCAGAAAAGTCTATTTTCGGGGGCCATGCTACAAACCTGTTTGAGGAAACCTTTATTGGAAAGGTCTTTTTCTTTTTCAATTACATGCACTCCCCTTTTAAATGCCAATTTATGGACCAGAGATCTTCCACGCTCTGACCGATGACCCAATAAATCGTCTTCGTCCATTTTTCATCACTTAATATTAGCCTACATATTTTTAAAATACTTAAAAAGATTTCTGTAAAAAATTCCTTTGAGGGCAAGTGATAAGATTTATAAATTTATGTAATGATTTTAATTTAATGAAGAGAATAAGGCCTTTTATTAAGAATAGTACAAAAGTTAGAGTTTTGACAAGATATCTTAACAACAACAGGGAAGTAAAAGAATACATGGAAAAGGTCAATCCTGTTTTTTATGAGATCTCATTTCTTGATTGTTATGTTGAAAAAAGCATAAGTGAAGAAGTCAAGAAAACCTTGGAAGCTTACGAAGGCCTTGAAATAACAACAGACGAAATTAAAGATAACAAATATACATTCTACATTGATAGTAAAGAAGGCGAACCTATCATATGGCTAAAGAACGAAGACCAGAGAATTAGATTCTCAAAAATACCTGTAGAGTTGTCATAGATGATATAAGATGAGTTCAAAATTTTTAGGATCTGTAAGGTTACATGCACCTTACCACCCTTCTATAGTCATTAAACTTGACAAGTTAGATTTTAGAATTGATAGTCCTTGCGGGGCAAAAAATGAGAACAAAATATATCTTTTAACTCATTTTCATTTTGACCATGTGAGGTCATGTATGGCAGGCGGAGCAGATTTTCTGAGTCTTTCCGAGAATCCAATAAAAATCTATGCTCCCTATGATGACAGAAAAGAGTATGGCGAAGTGGAAAATGTTTTTGATATTCATTCTAAGATGATTAACTTCCATTCAAAGGCCAGGAGAAAATTAGTTCCAATTAAAGAAGGAGAGGAGCTTCGTTTTAATGGAACTACCGTTGTTCCAGTTCCTTTGAAACATACAGTTCCAAACTTTGGGTATTACATTAAAAATTCAGAAATAAGCATATTTGTGACGGGGGACTGGGAAGGCTCAGATTACAAAAATAGACAAAAAATAATTTCATTGATGCCAAATGTATTGATCACTGAGTGCAGATATTTCTTTGAAGACGAAATAGAAATTGCTGAAGAAAGAATGCATGTTCATATTGAGGATGTTCTTGAGTTAAAAGAAGAATTAGAAAATACTATAATTATCTTAACTCATATCTCCCATAGATATCGTGATCTTGAGGATATTATAAAGATAACGAAAGAAAAAGAATTGATACTCGCAAAGAACATATCGTTTAACAACACCGGTTACCGTATCAGGGAACGATTCAAATGACAAATATATTCTATAAAAAATAAATCTTTTTCTAAATATTTGATAACAGAAAATTTTAAATAAAGTAAATTGAATAGATAATGTTGCACAGGTCGAAACTTCGCTGGTAACAAAGTCTTTCATTCCTTGCATCTGAGCCGCTTAGGCGGATTTGAGTATCACGCTCCACCGCATACATGGCTCTTGGACAAGGGTATTTCCGGGATGGCTAAGTCTTATCGGAAAGTGTTTGAGTCAGGCTCGAACGTACCCGGTCCTTGACATTGAAAAAATGTCTCTATCGGACACCGAAAGACAATAGCCGCTTCGAGAAGTCGAGGCATCCGGCTATGAAAGACCTACTCCTTCGAAGCGACAAACTGTGCATTTTTTTCTTTGATAATTTTAGTAAAATCATTAATCAAATTTCTAAGCATAACAATAAGTTTAAGAAATAGACTGTCATCCTACATTTATGTTTCCAAATATAATTCTATTATGGATAGCAGGTATTGCAATTGTTTCCATATCTTATTATTTTGATAAAGAAAAAACAAAACAGGGAGTCAATAAAGGAATAAAAATATTCAAAGGCCTATCCTCTCCTTTTGTTAACATTATGATAATAGCAAGCATAATCTTAGTTCTAGTTCCGCCAGAAATGATTGAGCAATACCTAGGTGGGGACTCTGGTTTTTTTGGTGTGGGTCTTTCGGCAATAATAGGTTCAGTTACATTGATACCTGCATTTATAGTTTACCCTATAGCTTCAGAACTCTTGAAGAGAGGGGCTTCTTATATGGTGATTGCTACTTTTATAACAACCTTACTTATGGTGGGCGTTGTGACCTATCCTCTTGAAAGTAAATATTTAGGAAAAAAGGTTGCGTTGATAAGAAATGTACTCAATTTCTTTGCTGCCATTATTATAGGATTATTGATAGGGGCGATAATGTGAAAAAATATATTAAAGAATATGGATTCATTTTACTTTTCGTTATTTTTGGAATTCTTTCATATATCTATAGCTTTGCATTTGGGATTAAGGCATCGAAGACATTTTTAGATATGTTTATTGAAATGATCTCGTTTATACCTATAGTCTTTGTTTTGGTGGGTTTACTTGATGCATGGATACCTAAAAAGAAATTTGAAAAGTATATGGGGCCCGAGTCTGGTTTAAAGGGTACTTTGCTCTCAGTCATATTCTCAATGTTTCAAGCGGGGCCTCTTTATGGAGCTTTCCCGATAGTTTACATACTTTATAAAAAGGGTGCTTCTGTAAAAAATATATTCATATTTCTCGGATGTTTTTCATCTCTCAAAATACCGATGCTAACAATTGAAACTGGATATCTGGGGATAGAATTTACCCTTGCAAGGGCCATTATTACTGTGCCTTTATTCATAGCAATTGGTTATTTAATGGATTATTATTTAAAAAATAAGGATTTCAAAGTTACTGATCCTACAGAATCTAATTAAAAGCGCATATTTTTAAGGTCTTAAACTAAAATATTGCTATGAGAGAAATAATTTCTATTTTTATTTTTTTTATGCTAGTCTTTTCAAATTTTTTCCCTCTTTCATCCGAAGACGCTGTTTTGTATAGCTTAGAGGAAGATCACATTCTGAAAGATATAGCCTTTGATCCTCATATAAACAGTATTTATCTTGCAGGTAATATTAAAGATAGCAACAATTCTTTTGTTATTAAATCTAATAACGGCCAATTCTTAAGAGAGCAGATACTTGAAGATTTCAAAATTCAAAATATATTAAATGACAATTTTTCAAATACTTACTTATTAGGGCTTTCAAAAGATGGAGATAAATATCTAATAAAACTAACATCAAGCCTCAGTAAAAGATGGGAAGTCAAAATTAAATTTTCCGATATGGATGCTTTTTCATCTTTTACCGTAAATGATAATCAGGAAGTTACTGTTGTCGGGTACTCAACATACAAGAGAGAATCAGATAGTTTTATTGTAAAGATTGACCGTAATGGAAGTATAATCTCAAGCAAAATACTAGACATTGGCCCCTATGAAAGACCTTACCAAATCATAGAGGATTATGAAGGTAATTTCTATATCGCTGGGGAGTCAAAAGATAAAAACTTTGATATGTTTGTGTGCAAATTAACAAAGGATCTTGAACTTATTTGGGTGGATTATTTTGACAACGATAACTGGGAAGATGGTGGACTTTGTCTAGAACTAATCAATGAGGATGTTATTGCAGTTGGTTATTCTGGAAATGAAGGTTGGTACGTCTTTGACACAGTTTTTTTTATATACTCTCCAGAAGGCAATGCAAGTACATTTACAAGAAAAAATTTTTCAGAAGGGAGTGACTGGGTTAAGCAGTTTAAAAGAAACGGTAACTATTATTATGCCATTTTATGGGATATCCTTACTGGAAAAGAGTATGCCCTAAAACTTGACTATTACTTTGATATCCTAAAAAAAGAAGAAATCAAGAAAGATGAAATTCCACTTAAAATAATAAATATAGTCGATGACACATATTTTGTATTCTTAAAGGAGAATACAGTCTACTCAAAATATTTAGAATAACTAATTAATTTCTTCTTCATTTGCAATGTAGTAAACTGTCCTAAGAGGTATCTTTAAACTTTTTGAAATCTCCTTTACAGGAACGCCCAATTCATACATTTTTTTTAATTTACTTACAGTTTCGTCATCATATTTGTTTGGCCTTCCTGCGCCCTCACCAAAAGGAACAAGGAGTACTCCAACACGTTCCAATGCTTTTTTGACTCTAACAGAAGTCAAAGAATAGAGACTTTTTGGACATAGAATATATTTCACATTTGGCGCATGTTCTAAAACTTCAACCATAATGTCAACTGATGGCCTCATATTAATATAAATTTTCTCATCTTTATTGGAGAGATCAGCCCTTAATTTTTTAATTAGATCTCTTTTATTCTTTGCAATTATCTTTTTCAATCTTGAGCCCCCTTTAGTTCTTGTAAAAATTTCTTTGTTATGTCTTTTTTCTCAGAACTCTTCACCACTCTTTCAAGAAGATGCTTACTCTCCTTGGGGATTACTCCATAATTTCCTGCTCTTATCAAAGCCGATTCAAATTCATTATTATCTATTGAGAAAAATAGCAATGTTTTATCATAATCTTCAGAAACTAAATAATAAGAAATAGCTGCAACTAAACTATTCTTTTCTTTTAAATTCATGTCTCTTAGAGTATTCATCATTTCTTCTTTTAATAAGACAGTCTTATAGAATCTGCCTAAAAGTGATTCGTTTGGTTCTGGATCAATTGTTGGGAAAGGTCCTCCGTATATCTTTCTTTCCATATATGTTTTTTTCAGGTAGAAGAGGGCAATATCTTCACGAATAGAATCAATTCCAAATGGAGCATATGCAATCGATAAAACTTTTCGTATGTGTTTATCATATATTGGAGGTCTGCCCAGATCAATAGTTTCATCATAAAAATCACGTTTATATTGAGAAGCATCTTTTTTGAATGGGGAGTATTCTTTTGGTCCCATCATTCCATATTCTTGAGGAATTCTCTTTTTTGTTGATGATTTGCTCTTTGATTTGTCCCCGAGCATGTCCATTATCTTTCTATAGTTTTCTCTCTCTTCTTTATTTAAAGAGAAAAGAGTCTTCATATATTCTCCTGAAAAAGAAAGATATCTTAGTATTTCTAACCGATATACGCCATCAGGACTAAAAATGAATTTTCCCTCTCCACCTTCTTCCATAAATTTTATTGCTTCGTGCCCGGTATATATTACTCCTTCTTTTTCAAATCCCATGGCATCTATTAACTGACCTATGGCAACTCTGTGCGCTGCAATCGCATGCTGGATATTATCAAAGCAAATTTTCTTTTCCATTGCTCTTTTCCTAAAATATGGATCTTGAGCGTCTTTTATTCCCTTAATCACAAAATATGGATTTTGATATCCTAAGAATTCTATTTTTCGCCTAATTGATATTAATTCTTCATAATCCTTCTTTAATTTTAGATATGTGCTAAGAAAGTATCCACTATCCTCTAATTTATTGGGATTTACACTATACTTTAACGTATCAAGATAACTAGAAATCCTTGATATCAGACTCATATATTTCGCCGGGATTTAAAGTAATTGCAATAATCTTATAAATATATGCATAAAAAATTATTGCAAAGAAAAAGAAAAAATAAATAAAAATTAATATTGTTTGTATATTTTGTAGTCGAGTCTTAATCCTTCAGGCGAATCAACATTTCTAAATACAAAGTAATAATATCCTTTTTCTGGAGCGGTCCATTTTAATTGCTCGTAATCTCGATCTCTTTCATTAGTTGAGTTAAGGTATATCTTGCCTGAATAATCTTCAGGAGACAATGTAAAACTCTTGTATCCAGTACTATCAAGCACATACATTCTGGCATATAAATTGCGGTAGTCGTTCTGTCTAACTTTATAGTAAATATTTACAACTTCCCCTTTCTGAAGGTAAGTTCCATAAGATCTCCATCCATCTTTACTAAAATAGACATTGGTTCCTTCGGAAATAATGTACTGATATTTCTGTAATTTTTCGCCGGAAGAAAGTATAGCGGAATAATAGTACTGCACTTGGAAATTGTTTGTATTGTGGACTATAAAATAATATAAGCCATCGTTCGGAAAAGTATATTCGAATTCTGATTTAGGGCCAGAGTAAAATCTCAAGTATTGATTATTCTTCTTAGTGTTACTAATGTTATTCATAACCAGATAATTATGTTGTGTGCTTGTTAATATATATACATCAAAATTGTCCTTATCTAGGGTTTCATAAGAAAATTTCACTTTGCTCCCTTTTGTCAAAGTTAAAGCATAATACCTATAGGAATTAGCATTTAAAGAATTTTTTTCATTTGTTAGAACTTCTTCCTTACTTGAAGTCTCTGATCCTGAAGTTGTACTGGTTTGCTGAGTAGTAGTTGATGTTTGTGTTTGTTGTTGACTTGAACCTGGGGTTGAGCACATAGGTGCTAATGCTATTAAGACTATCAATCCAAAAATAATTAATATTTTTTTCATCGTCATTTCTGATAATTTAATATTTAAATAATTATCTATTTCAATAGCTATACAGCCTTTGGAACGGTCTTGAATTCAAAGGACTAAGTTTTACAAATGAATTTAAATCGTACTTCTCCTTAGAGTTCATATCTGTTGAGTATTCATCTAAGATATTTGTTAGAAAATTTTTATCCCAATCATCAAGTGAAGAAATTGCAACACCTTTACCTAGATTATTTTCTTCAATATTTCCCCTAATATATATTGCACCTCCGTGCATTCCAACGCCTAAGTAATTGCTATCAAGTGTAGATTTATTCTTACATAGAACAACTATTATGCCTGAGGCCATATACTCCCCAAGAAAGTCACCTGCGTCTTCCCCTATGACAATAACAGGTATCTTCTCCCCAAATGCCTTCATGTGGATCCCACATCTGTAGCCAACTTTTCCCTTGACAAATATCTTTCCACCCCTCATAGCGTAACCTAGTATATCTCCTGCGTCCCCATGAACAACGATCTTACCATTGTTCATTGTATTACCAACACAATCTTGAATATTTGCATTTACAAATAAACTTGGGCCGTCCATCATACCACCAAGATCATTTCCAGGCACGCCATTTATTATTGCTTTTATCCCATTCTTAACTCCTGCAAATAGATATCCCTGCCCATTTACATTGTTCATCACTATTTCTTTTTCACCATTTTGTATTGCTTTGCGTATTGACTTGTTTATTTCAGTGTGGTTTAGTCCCTTACAATTAAGAATCATTTAATTACCTCGGTGTATGATTTTACTATGTCTTCTCTCATATCTTTTGGGAGAACGTAAAAATTAATTTTATTATATAATAATTCTTCCTTAACTGAAGAAATATCTAAGTTATTTCGGATAATATTATTTAGTATACCTGCTCGATCAATATCTCCAAGAAGTGCTGCACCAATCAATTTCCCATTTCTAATAACAAGTTTTCTATAAACTTTCTTTTCTGAATCCAAAAAAGATAGAACTTCATCTTTTTCAGTTGAATTTAACAATCCCATTGTAATTATCTGTACATTGAAGATTTGAAGAGAGTTCATTGGATAAACAGTATCTATCTTGCTTTCACCACCAGACATATTAATTCCTGCACAATGCCCTCCACTGTATGCGTTTGGAAGAATTGGAATATTGCAATAACTATCTTCAAGATAGTTATAAACTTCAGTTACATCTCCTGCAGCAAATACATCTTCAATATTAGTTCTCATATGATCGTCAACTTTGATTCCCCTATTAATTTCGAGTTCTGTTTTCTCAAATGGAGAAACTTCAGGACTTACTCCTTTGCAGGATACTATTGCATCACAAGTTATTTTATCTTTGTCGAGTTTAAGTTCTATTTTTGAGCCTTCTTTCTTGGCGCTTAGAACTTTACTTGAGAGAAGCAAATTAATTCCATTCTCCATAATTTCATTATTCAGTATCTCAGAAATCTTCTCATCACCAAGAGAACTTAGAACTCCCTTAGAACTAACTATAAGAAAAACTTCTTTACCCATTTTAATAAGATATTCAGACAACTTGACTCCAATTAGGCCTCCGCCAAGAACTGCAATTTTATTTTTATTTGAAAGAGATTGTTTTAATGAAAGAGCTTCCTCAATGTTTGTAAAAGAATAAATTTGCCCATCAAATCCTTTTATTTGGGGAACATTTGCTTTGGCTCCAGTTGCAATAAGCAATTTATCGTATTTAATATTCTCATCGTCTAATGACAAAATTTTTTTGTTAAAGTCAACAGATTTTAAATTTTTTCCAAATATAGTGGATACATTATTGTCGCTATAAAATTCCTTGTTTCTATAGAGTATACCCTCTATATTATCCTGGTTTAGCATTTTATACAATTGGGGTTTGGAATAAGAATTATAATCTTCTTTAGAGATCAATATAATTTCACTTTCATTATCATTGCTTCTTATGCCCTCAACAGCTCCGATTGCTGCTGCACCGTTACCTATGATGACGTATCTCATCTAATCTACCTCATACTTCAATGCTTTGTTTGGACAGTTGAGAACGCATACCGGAATTTCATCAGTGTGACAATGATCGCATTTGAAAGCCTTATTGTCTCCTCTCTTTATCGCACCAAATGGGCAGACCATAACGCACATCCAACATCCAACGCATCTTTCATTGTCAAGTATAACTGTTCCATCCTCTATTTTTATTGCCCCCATAGAGCATGCTTTAATACAAAGCGGATCCTTGCAATTCATGCAAACAATTGAACCGCATATATACTCTTTTTGTTCGAATGTCATTCTTGAGGGTTCTTTGTCATTCTCAAACTTATATGCCAGAATAATGTCTCCTGATTTAGAATGTTTAACAGTACAATGAACTTCACAAAGTCTACATCCAATACAAAAATCCTCGTCGCAAAAAATTCTTCTTTTCATGATTACATCCCCGCGTGCTCTATGCCCAATATTTTAGATTCTAGTTCTGTAAGTCCTATTCCTCTCAATCTGAGTCTGTTTCCTCTAAGAGCTTCTATCGCATTAATTCCCATGCTTCCAAGAATCTCCTTTATTTCTAGATTCCAACTTGTGACAAGATTTGTCAATTTTTCAGACCCAATTGCAGGATTCAATCTTCTTGTTAAGACTGGATCTTGAGTTGTAAGGCCCCAGTTACATTTTCCTTTGTAACATTTTTGACATAATGTGCATCCCATTGCGATTAATGCTGCAGTGGCGATGTATACGGCATCTGCCCCTAATGCCATTGCTTTAACAGCATCTGCACTTGATCTAATTCCGCCTGCGGCAACTATTGAAACTTCATTTCTGATACTTTCATCTCTCAATCTTTGATCTATAACTGCAAGAGCAATTTCAATTGGCATGCCTGTGTTGTCACGAATAACTGAAGGTGCTGCACCTGTACCCCCTCTAAATCCATCAATTACTATAACGTCTGCACCTGCCCTGACAATTCCTGATGCTATTGCGGCAGAATTATGTACTGCAGCTATCTTAACGAAAACAGGCTTTTCATAATTAGTGGCTTCCTTAATCAAACATATTAATTGTTTTAAATCTTCAATTGAATATATATCATGGTGAGGCGCAGGCGATATAGCATCAGTGCCTGAAGGTATCATTCTTGTTTCAGATATTTCTACTGTAACTTTTTCTCCAGGAAGATGCCCTCCAATACCAGGTTTTGCACCTTGACCTATTTTTATTTCAATTGCTGCACATGTATCTAGATATTCTGTATCGACACCAAACCTGCCGGAAGCAACTTGTCCAATTGTGTTTTTTCCATATTTGTAAAGTTTTTTATGAAGGCCTCCTTCTCCAGTATTATAAAAAGTACCAAGTTTTGAAGCGGCAGATGCAAGAGATTCACATGCATTAAGGCTTATAGATCCATATGACATTGCTGAAAACATGATTGGAGTTTCAAGTTTAATTTGTGGTGCGAGTTTAGTTTCAAGCGATATATCTCCATTTTCTTCCTTTAGGATTACTTTTTCAGGTTTTTTACCCAAATAAGTCCTTAATTCCATAGGCTCTCTTAATGGATCTATTGGTGGATTAGTTACCTGAGAAGCATCAAGTAGCATTTTGTCCCAGTAAGAAACATATGCCTTGTCATTGCCGCTGCCAGTAAGAATCATTCCTCCAGTTTCGGCCTGTTTTTTTATACTATTAATAGTGTAAGAACTCCAGTGAGAATTTTCTTTGTAAAGTGCTGTATTCTTAGTAATTGTTAAAGCATCTGTTGGGCACATCATTTCACACCGATGACACCCAATACATTTATCGTTATAAATGCGGATTAAATCAAATTCATCAAAGTATTTAAAGACCCCTTCTGAGCACTGCCTTACGCAAACTTTGCATTTTATGCATCTATCTTCATTTTTATCGACATTGAATTCAGGAATAATATTAGACATATTTACCATCCAACATAAATAATGCAGGTTCTCCACCTTTTGGCCTATAAACAGAATCAAGATCAGGACAAATTTTTCTTATTGCGCATTCTTCACTTGAAATATATACTGTATTGTCATTTTTACCTACAAGAAGTGGCCTGAGTTTTAATCTATCTCCAAGACCCATTAGCCCATTTTCAAATCCTAAGATGACAGAAAACGGTCCTGTGAGTAATGCACCAGCATAGGTCATTCTCAATGCTTTTAGAAGCTCTCTCTTTTTTTCTTCCATTCTATCGATGTCGGCCCACATTGGGCTTGCAAGTATTTTCGAGGCTAATGGAAGAGGAAGATTATTTTTTCTAACTAAAAAATCAAAAAGATAAGTTATTACTTCGGTATCTGTTACAAGATTGCATCTGTAACCGTACATCTCGAGATATCTCCTGTTAGTATCATAAGAGGATATCTCGCCATTATGGACTATAGTCCAATCAAGCAATCCAAAAGGATGTGCTCCTCCCCACCATCCAGGAGTATTGGTGGGGAATCTGCCATGGGCGGTCCATATGTAACCGCTATAGTCCTCAAGACGATAGAATTTACTGATATCTTCAGGGTATCCAACGCCTTTAAACACGCCCATATTTTTTCCGCTTGAAATTACATATGCGCCTTCAATGTTGTTATTGATGTCCATAACAGCTTTGAATGTTTCTTCTCTTTCAGAATCTTTGGACAGAATATTCCTATTTTTGACAAAATATCTCCATAACAATGGTTTATTAGGAAGATTAACTGAATTATCAGTTCTTATTTTTTCATCATATTCAATTAAAAAGTGTTTATTAATTAACTCTTCAGTTTCTTCTTTTGCCTTGACAGAGTCAAAGAATAAATGAAAAGCGTAATCATCTGGATAATCTGGATATATTCCATAACCAGAAAATCCTCCACCAAGGCCATTTGCCCTATCGTGCATGACAGAAATTGCGTCTGTGATAACACTGCCACTAACTTTTTCTCCGTCAGTGTTAATTAATCCGAATATAGAGCAGCCTGAAATATCCTTTTCTCTAGGAAATTTGTTCATAATAAAAGCTTAAAAGAAAATATATATATTAATTTCTATTAATATATGGCCATTTTGAGCCAAATTATATTATAATAATACCCATTAAGGACATATTCAACAGAGTAAAATTGATTAAAGCAGACCTTTTATATTTCCCTTGTCGTCAATATCCATCTTTACGGCTGCGGGGGACCTAGAAAGCCCAGGCATCAAGTTGATATTTCCACAAATAATAACTATATACCCTGCACCACTTGCTAACTCAACATCGGTGACTTCAAGATCAAATGGCAGCGGGACTCCAATCAAATTCTTATCATCAGATAAAGACATTTGAGTTTTAGCTATACAAACGGGCAGATTACCATATCCAAGTTTTTTGTATAATTCAATTTTCTTTTTGGGCTTTGTTTCAAAGATTACGCTTTTTGCTCCATATATCTTTTTGGCAATTATTTCTACTTTTTTTTCAATGTCATCATTGAGCTCATAAAGTGGTTTGAAATTGTTCTTTTGATTGGACAATTCTAATACCATATTTGCAAGTTCTATCCCGCCGTTGCCTCCTTCAGAATGCATTTTGGATAGCGCTACAGGCACTTCCTTCTTTGAACAAAGAGATTTTATCATTTCTATTTCTTCATCTCTATCAAAATTAAATTTATTAATTGAAACAACAACGGGTATCCCAAAAAGTTTGAGATTATCAATATGTTTCTCAACATTTTTTAGCCCTTTTAAAAAGGCTTCTTCATCATGGTAAGTGATTATATCCTTTAATCCACCATGGTATTTTATTGCCTTACATGTAACGACCAATACTACTGTAGAAGGAGAAAAATTACCTTTTCTTGAAACAATGTTAAGAAACTTTTCAGCCCCTAAATCTGCACCGAAACCTGCTTCAATTATTACAAAATCGGCCAATTTAAGTGCAATATTGGTAGCAATTATTGAGTTTGTACCGATTGATATATTTGCAAATGGTCCCCCATGAATAATTGCAGGAGTGTGCTCAATTGTTTGAACAAGATTTGGCTTAAGTGCGTCTTTTAATATTGATGCAAGAGCGCCTTCAACTTTTAGATCGCCAGCTTTTATTGGATTACCTTTTCTGTCAAATGCAACTGTAATATTAGAGAGTTTTTGTTTAAGGTCAATTATATCTTTGGAAAGGCATACTATCGACATTATTTCAGATGCGGCAGTAATAATAAATTTTGATTCACGCGGCACCCCGTTTCCCGATCCACCGAGACCAATAACTATATTTCTTAAAGCCCTGTCGTTCATATCAATAGCTCTTGGCCATACAATATTATTGATATCAATGTCAAGTTCATTCCCCATCAAGATATGCGTATCGAGCATGGCGGCTAAGAGATTATGCGCTGCTTGTACTGCATGAATATCGCCTGTGAAATGTAAGTTAATATCTTCCATTGGGAGGATTTGTGAGAGACCTCCACCTGTTGCCCCCCCTTTTACTCCAAATACTGGGCCCATTGATGGTTCCCTTAAAGTAATCATGACTTTCTTTCCAAGAATGGATAACGCTTGACCTAACCCGATTGTTGTTAGAGTTTTTCCTTCTCCATATGGGGTTGGATTCATTGCAGTTACAAGAATTAAGTGACCATTGTCCATTTTTTCTGTTTTCTTAAGGATAGCTAGATCTATTTTCGCTTTATGCTTTCCATAAGGCTCAAGATACTCTGGCCCAAAACCTGCTTTTTCAGCTATTTTTTCTATTGGCCAAATTTCTGCTTTTTTTGCGATGTCGAAGTCACTTTCCATTTAAACCATCTTGATTTCAGATTCAATTGTAAATCTTTTTAAAAAGTTTTCGTTATTTAGTTTATGCTTTCTAAGTCTGATATAAGAATGCTAATTAAAGAAAAAATGGAAGGATTAGATTCTACTAAAAAAGGCATCATGGATCAAAAAATAAGAGATTTTATTTATAATCTTCCAGACTATTCTAGGGCAAAGAATATTTTTTCCTATGTATCAAAAGAAAAGGAAGTCGATACAATTGATTTAATCAATAAATCAATAGAAATTGGGAAATCAGTATATGTTCCTTTGACAATAAAAGAGAATAATTCGCTTGAGGTTAGAAAAATAACTAGTTTAGAGGATCTCAAAATTGGTAATTTTAATATTCTAGAACCAAAAGATCATACCAAAAGTATTAATCCTAAAGAAATTGAAATACTATTCATTCCAGGACTAGCATTTGGAACTGGATTTGAAAGACTTGGTAGAGGAGGAGGTTATTTTGATAGATTCTTATTAGAATCTACCGGCCTTAAAGTTGGTCTTGCTTATGAATTTCAGATTTTTGAATCGTTGCCTGTTCAAAAACACGATGTAAAAATGGACTTGATAATTACCGATTCAGGAATAATTAGCCCCGTTTAATTGAATAAGCAAGAATTATTGCGGGAAATAAAATCATTGAAGCAAAGGGATTAATTGCGAAGAATGAAGCAATTGCAGGAAGACTAGATCCTGTTATTGTAGAAAGGTCTTGACTTAAAGAAAATGTGGAAAATATTGTTCCTCTTTTTGAAACTTCTATAGACTCGCACAAAAAGGAATAACACCAAACATCTATGAAAGCACCGGCCAATCCGATTAGGCCTGATGCTAAAAAGAATAAAGCAATATTATTAGAGAAAACTAAAAATAAGATCCCTGTTATGTGAATTAATGCGCCCAACTTAATCCACATTCTTTTAGTTTCAACTTTAACATAACGCCCAATAAGAATCTCAGAAACTCCAAAGACTAGGGACTCAAACGCCACTATCAAAGAAATTATCGAACCTGACATACCTAATTTTCCAATGGCAAACCTCACAAAAAATATTAGAAATGCTGTAAAAACAGCTATGTCAAACGTCTTGTATACTAAAGGATCTAATACTTTTTTCAGTGTTTCAATTGAGGGATAGCTCTTTTCTCTTAGTTCAAACTTGAATTCCTTCATGAAAAATATATAAAGGCCCGAAATTGAAGCGCCGATTATAAATAGAGAGTAAAAAGCACCTTTCAATCCAAATATATCCACGAATATTCCGGGAAGTAAAAGCCCAAAAACCCACCCAAGCCCAGAAACACCGCCAAAAATACTTACTTTTTTTTCAGGTTTTTGCGTTATGGGTCTGAGAGAAAATATTATGACTACTGTGAGAAAAGTTGCAAGTGATACTGCAACTAAAACTTGAAGTAATGCGAGATATAAAATATTATTTGTAAATGAAATTAATAAAGCAGATACAGAAGATAATACCAAAGCAACTAACAATAAATACCTCTCCCCAATCCGGTCAGATAAAACACCTACAACTGGTTTGAGGAAAAATGAAACGCCATCGCCTATTACAAATAACAAAGCATAAGGTAAAAGGGATATACCTAGTTTAGTAAAATAAATACTAAAAAGGATCATTGTGAATCCATGAAAAAATGATTTGTAAAATCCCAACATTGAGCCAAAGAACAATCTTTTAGTTTCAACTGCCAAGTAATTTCCTTCCTTTCAATATATACCCCGCCACGTATATGGACCCCGTGATGATTAATTTATCATGTTTTTTAAGGTTTGACCTACAATAGTCATAAGCTTTAAGCGGGTCTTCAAATGATCTTATATCTTTGAAATATTTCTTTGCTTTTTCTTCAAGAGTGCCAATATTGGCACATCTTGGGGGTATAGTTGTCAATACTATTCTTTTCGATATCTTAGACAATTCTTTAAGAATTCCTTCAATATCTTTGTCTTGAGATATCCCAACAAGTAAAAGTGTATTTGAATCCTTAAATAAACTATTATAAGTTTCTGAAAGAGATTTTGCACCGTCTACATTATGTGCAACGTCCACCATAATCATTGGACTTTTTTTCAATACCTGAAACCTTCCCGGCCATATTGATTTTTCAAGCCCTTTTCTGATTGATTCCTCTGTTATTTGATGGAGCCCAAAGTAAGACATAGATTCTGCGAGACTGATTGCACATGCAGCGTTTGCTATTTGATGCCTTCCAATCATTTTTAGTTTAATATCTTTGAAATTGTTGTGGTCAGAAAAATAGTCAAAAACAGACCCATCGAAACTAATTTGTTTCTCAATTACCCTAAAATCTTTGGTAAATAGTTTTAGTCTAGCCTCTTTTTCAATGCAGAGATTTTGAAGTAGAGTTGCCAAATCCAAATCAATACAAGAAGAAACTACTGAGCCTTTTTTGATTATTCCTGCTTTTTCAGTTAATATTTCTTCTTTACTGTTCCCCAATATTTCTTGATGGTCAAGTGATATATTTGTAATTGCGATTGCTTTGCCATTTAATACATTAGTCGCGTCAAGTCTACCTCCAAGGCCGACTTCAGATACTATTACCTCAACTTTTTTTTGGACAAAATATATTATTGAAATAGCTGTTAGAACTTCAAAAAAAGTAGGGCTACCAATTTCCTTTAATTTCTCTGCTTCTTGGCAGTAATATTTTAATTCTGAAAGGATTTTATCAAAATCTTTTGAAGGAATATTATTGTCATTGATTTTTATCCTTTCATATATATCAATTAGATGAGGTGAAATATAAGATCCTACTTTGTAGTTAGATTGTGCCAATATATTTGAAATAAAAGTAACAACTGACCCTTTTCCATTGGTTCCGGCTATATGAACTACCGGGATATCTTCCCATTCTGTTCCGCTTTTCTCAAGAAGATATCTTATTCTTTCTAGGCCAAGTTTAGAATTTAATCGTTCAAGTCCGGGTTTAGAACCAATAAGTTTTAACGACTCTAAAAAATCATCTTGCACAGTCGTTCTGTTTTAAGAAGCAGATTATAAGGTTTTCCAGAAGCATCGCCCTTGTCATAGGCCCTACTCCACCTGGGACAGGAGTAATATATGATGTTTTTTTACTGACCTCGTCATATTTTACATCACCCTTGATGCCATCTATTTCACGAGTTATGCCAACGTCAACAACTACTGCTCCTTCTTTTACCATATCAGAAGTTAAAAAATCTGTTTTCCCAACTCCCACAATGACTATGTCTGCATTTCTTACCTTTTCTTTCAAATTCTTTGTTTTAGTGTGAACTACAGTAACTGTTCCTCCACGATTAATCATCATAGCCGCTAAAGGTTTTCCAATGATGTTACTTCTGTTAATTATAGTAATATCAGCGCCTTCTATAGGTATATTATATTCGTCTAATATCTTAACTACGCCTTTTGGGGTACAGGGAAATAAATCCGAAATATTTAGAAGAATTCTGCCAACGTTAAGTGGATTAAATCCATCGACATCTTTCAATGGATCAATTTTTTCCAATATTTTGTTGGTATCAATATGTTTAGGTAAAGGTAGCTGAACAAGAATTCCATGGATGTCTGCCCTATTATTTAATTTATCAATTAACAAAAGAAGATCTTCTTCAGAAATATCATCATAATAAAATTCTTCATAATCAATTCCTATCTTCTCTGAATCTTTCTTTTTTAGATTGACATATACTCTAGATGCAGGGTCACTGCCCACTAAAACAGTTGCCAATTTAGGGTAAAGGCCTCTTTTTTTATAGTCTGCAACTATTTCTGAAAGTTCATTTGTAACTTTTAGTGCTAAAGCCTTGCCATCGAGGATTTTTGCTGTCATAGATTAATGGGGAATTTTTTGCAGAGATCCCTTACCTCCGCCCTTACTTTTTCCGGTGCGCAATCGTCCTTCTTCTGGAGAACTCTATGAATCATTCCTGCTATCTGTTTCATTTCTTGTTCCTTCATCCCTCTAGAAGTTATTGCGGGAACTCCGATTCTAAGGCCAGATGTAACGTTTGGAGGTTTTGGATCGTAAGGGATTACGTTTCTATTTGCTGTGATTCCGGCACTTTCCAATAATTCCTGGGCTTCTTTACCAGTTATGTTATTTTTTCTTAAATCCAGTAATAGCAGATGATTATCAGTTCCACCTGTGATAAGTTCATATCCCAAAGATAATAGTTCATCAGATAGAACTTTACAGTTCTTAACAATTTGTCTCTGGTAATTGATAAAGTCTTCTCCCATAGCTTCTTTGAAACATACTGCTTTTGCAGCAATTGTGTGCATCATAGGGCCACCTTGGGCAAATGGAAATACGGCTTTATCGACTGCTTTTTTGTGCTCTTCTCTGCAAAGAATTAATCCTCCTCTTGGTCCCCTTAGAGTTTTGTGAGTAGTGGATGTTACAAAATCGCAGTAAGGAATTGGAGAGTTGTGTAATCCACATGCTACAAGTCCTGCTATGTGTGCCATGTCGGCCATCAAAAGGGCACCTACTTCGTCTGCAATCTCTCTAAATCCTTTGAAATCAATCTCTCTAGGGTAAGAGCTTGCTCCAGTCACAATTAGTTTGGGTTTTAATTCGTGAGCCTTTTGCCTTACTTCATTCAAATCAATTCTATATGTATTCTTATTAACGCCATAAAATTCAAAGTTGTAAAATTTACCAGAAAAATTAACTGGAGACCCGTGCGACAAATGCCCTCCGCATGAAAGGTCCATCCCGAGAACTGTGTCTCCAACTTCTAAACATGCAAAATAAACTGCCATATTAGCTTGTGTTCCTGAGTGTGCTTGCACATTTGCATGGTCTGCCTTGAAAAGTTTTTTTGCTCTTTCAATGGCTAAAGTTTCTGCAACATCAACAAATTTACATCCGCCATAATATCTTTTTCCAGGATATCCTTCGGCATATTTATTTGTCATAACGGATCTTTGTGCTTCAAGGACCGCATTACTTGTAAAATTCTCACTTGCTATAAGTTCAAGTCCTTCGTTTTGACGAGTTTTTTCATCCTCAATAGCATTAAAAATTTCAATATCAACTTGATCCAAAGATTTCATATAATCACGACTATGACTACAAATCCTAAATCTCTTATAAATATTTTGCTGTCAATCTATCTATAGCTATTCGCATATTTCTTTTTTATGGCAATAATATTTCATAATAGATAATTTTATATACTTATTAGGTAGAATAATATAATAATCTGGCAAGAAATAGAGGAATTACTATGGTAAAAGATATATGTATTCTAAGGGGAAGAACTATAGATGAACAAGAAAAGTTAATCATCAAAGCCTTAATAAGAAACCCCAGAAGCAGCGATAATCAAATAAGCAAAGCAACTAGAGTTCCTGTAAGAACCGTATACAGGAAAAGGAAAAAATTAGAAGAAGAGGGAATAATACATTATTATCTAAATGTTAACCTAGACAAATCGGGTATTGGGAAAATAAATGCCAGACATCTCTATCTAATAAAATTTAAACTTGGTCTACCTTATACTCAATTTATTCGTGAAATCAATGAAGAAAACAACGTAAGGACCGTCTTTACAGAGCATATATACCAATCTTTCCTTGCAGAAGTTGATGGAAGGGTTGCTCTTGTAATGATTCTTGAAGGAGAAAGAGACGAAGACATCGTCGAAAACTTCAATAAAATCATCGTTCCTTCTTTAAAGAAGAACCACGGACCTGACTCTATTGAAGACGTACAAACAATAAGACTTTCAGATCCAATAAGATTCTTCCACAACTACATGCCTATGTTAAACATTAAAAATGGAAGAATCCGGGATGACTGGAGAGACGAGTTACTCTTTATTACCTAATTTTTTTTGATTATTTTAGGCCACTTTTTCTTTTTTTTAGTCCTTATTAGACCTAAATTAGCCATTATAAAACAGTAAGTATTAAATAGTAGATGATACTTCTCTTTTCTATCAAATACCTAGACAAATGGGTAAATATAAAAAATATTATTGGAGGAATAAAATGGACAAAGAGCAGGTAAAAAAAATAATTAAGGAAAAGAACATAAAATACATAAGATTGCAGTTTGTGGACATGCTTGGTATACCCAAGAACTTCTCAACATCGGTAGATCTAATAGACTCTATATTTGAATCTGGAATGGGATTTGACAGTTCTTCTATTAAGGGATTTACAGACATATCCCACAGTGATAGTGTATTGATGCCCGATCCTAATACATTTAAAATAATTCCCTGGCTTGATGAAGCAAGAATAATTTGTGATGTATGTTATCCAACAACATTAAAGCCTTTTGAGGGCGATCCAAGAAGTCTTTTGAAAAAAGAAATACAGAAGCTTGCAGAAGATAAAATGGAGTTTTATGTTGGTCCAGAGATAGAATTCCACTTATTAAAAGAAGAAAATGGGAAACTTGTACCACATGATTCGGGAGGTTATGCCGATTTCTCACCTCTCGACTTAGGAGAAGAAATAAGGAACAAAGCTGGACTCTACATGCAAATGATGGGGGTAAAAAGTGAGATTACTCACCACGAAGTAGGAGCGGGGCAGCATGAAATTGACTTCAGATTTAAAGAAAGCGCTCTTGAAGCAGCTGATGATGTAATCACATACAAACAGGTCGTAAAGAACATAGCTGCTAAAGAAGGACTTGTAGTTACATACATGCCGAAGCCCTTCTATGGTCAAGCAGGGAACGGTATGCACTGCCACCAAAGTGTATTCCAAAACGGAAGAAACTTATTCTATGATCCAAAGACAAAGAATTTATCTGACAAAGGTAGATGGTACATAGGCGGAATTTTAAAACATGCCAAAGCGCTTACTGCTATTTGTTCTCCATCCGTAAACTCTTACAAGAGATTAGTTCCAGGATACGAAGCACCAGTATATATTGCATGGGGATGGGCAAACAGAACAGCTTTAGTAAGATTACCTGGATACGATCCAACTAACGAAAAAGCATTGAGAATAGAATTTAGATCACCTGACCCAACATGTAATCCTTACTTAGCATTTACAGCAATGTTAAAAGCAGGAATGGATGGAATTGAAAATCAAATCGAGCCACCTGAGCCGGTAGACTATGACTTATTCGAATTGTCATTAGCAGAGCTAGAGGAAAGAGGAATAGAAACTTTGCCCGCTAATCTAGGTGAAGCTATAAAGGAACTTGAAAAAGACAAAGTGATAAGAGATTCATTAGGTAAACACATATCCACAAAATACATTGAACACAAGAAAAAAGTTTGGGAAGAATATTCAATGTATGTTACCGACTGGGAGTTCCAGAAATATCTAAGATATTAATTAAATTCTTTTTTTATTATATTTTCCAATTTAAAATAAATTTACAAGAATACTTCTATTTATTTTAGAAAAAACTTTAGGTCCATATCTAAAATCTTTTATATTTAAATCACAATTACCTTATAGATGTTATACCTTATAGGCTTAGGGCTTTCAGAAAAAGAGATTTCACTTAAAGCCTTTGAACTCTTAACTAAAATCGATAATATTTACTTGGATACCTATACCAATTATTTTGATTTTGATCTTCTGTGGTTAGAAAATTCGCTGAACAAAAAAGTATCGCCTCTTTCAAGAGAAGATATAGAAAAAAATCCTTTATTTCTAGAGACTGCAAAAAAGGAAGATGTTGCACTTCTAGTTTCAGGAGACCCCCTTGTTGCAACAACTCATACAGACATACTCTTAAGAGCAAATAAAAAAGGAATTCAAACAAAAGTACTTCATTCATCTTCCATTTATTCCGCCATTGCTGAAACAGGCCTCCACATTTATAGATTTGGGAAAACTGCAAGTATACCGTACCCTGAAGAAAACTTCTTTCCAAGGAGTTTTTATGATGTTACAATTGAGAATAAAGAAAGAAATCTACATACAATGCTTTTGCTCGATGTGAAAAAGGAGAAAAATCTTTTTATGAATCCTAAGGAAGCAATAGATATATTAAAAAGACTTGATGAAAATAATAATATTAAAGATATAGTGGTAATCTCAAGAATTAGTCATGAAAATCAAAGAATTATATATGGAGATATGGAAGAATTGGCAAAATTTGAAAAAGAGTTTTATGGTCCACCTCCCCATACATTAGTTATACCGGCAGAGTTGCACTTTGCAGAGGAGGAATACCTCCTAACTCTTGCAGAAATATATAAAAACAGCAAAAATAAATAGAAAATATTACTATAATAAAATAGCCTTGGTGTTATTATTATGCCATTTGAAAACAAAAAAATAGATGAATTGGCTGAGAGGATTTCTCAAGTTGAAACATCTAATGAAGAGAGAATCCTTGAAATAACAAAGTTACTTGACGGATACAAAGAATATCTAGAGAAATTAAAATCACATAATATTGAATCGATTAAACAGTGGGAAATTGAAAATTTTGAAGAGAAACTCCAAAAGATTAGAGAAAACGTTGAGACTGTTAGTGGCAAAGAAACAACAGAAATAGAAGAACAAAAAATCTATGACGAGATAGATGAATTAAAAGTCATAGTCTGGGATATCCAGAAAAAAATTGACTCAAACTTATTAGAGCTAAAGTACAGAATAGACCAGACAGAAAAAGAACAAGAGCTAACGCTTCTTAATTTCCTAAGAAAAGTAAAAAACAAGGATGAGGTTTTTACCGAAGAGTATATACTTAACAATTACACTGAAGTGCTTGAGATTTTTTCGCTTCTTGATGTTGAAAATAAAAAACTTCCAAAAAATATATCTCCCGAGATTGAAGGAGAGATAAAAAAATATTTGTTAAATATTGAAGATAAAATAGAAAAAGCTGAGAATGTCTTGAAACAAGATTACGAACTATTCTTAAAAGAAATCGAAGAGAAAAATAAGTATTTGAATGACCAGTACATTACAGAAAACTTTGATGAGACTAGGCAGATTTATGCTTCTTTAATTGAGAAGAAGAAGCAACTAAAAGGTGGAAGGGTAACACTTATTGATAATAATCTTAAAATTTTAAGTCAGAGAATAAAGGAAATAGAAGATAAGAAAAGAATGGATCTCTTGACTATACTTGATGAAGTTGAAAAGCTTCTCCCTATTTTTACTGAACAGTATATCCTAGAAAATCCATTGGATTCTAGAACAGTTTATGAAAAATATAGCAAAATAAATAATTCTTTGAAAGGTACAATTGACTCTAAAATTGAAGAGAAAGTTAAAAACTCAATTGACACTCTTCTTTCAAGAATAGAGGATGTAGAAAAAAGGGAAATTGAAAATTTATCTTTTGTTTATGATAGAACTGGAAGGGCTCTTGAAAAATACACTGAAGAGTATATTGCTGGTAATTTATCTGAAGCAGAGAGAACTTATGTTGCTTTGTCAAGGGATATGCAAAGGCTATATCCAAGATTTTCCAATGAATTAAGCAAAAAAATAGAGAAAAATCTAAACGATCTTTACTTGAGAGTTAAGAATGTAGAAGCGATTAAAAAAAGAGAACTTGAGAACTTTTTAGAAAATTCTTACAAGGCATTGGAAGAATTTGACTATTCTAAAATTAATACAGATTTGGAATCAGCAAGGCAGATGTATCACAAACTTCTTGAAGAAAAAAAGAAATTACCTGCAGATCTTGAAATTGTAATTGAAAGTAATTTATCTGAAATCCAAGAAAAAGTAATCAAAACTGAAGAGGCTAAGATCAAAATATTAGAGGATTTTCTCCAGAAAACTATTTCCATACTGGAAAAATATCCTAAAGAACATATAGATGCAAACATAAAAGAAGCGGTAGTACTTTACAACAGCCTTAGAAGAGAGCAAAAAAATCTACCTGTTGGAATTGATTATGAACTTGAAAAGGCCATCAATATTAATCTTAATGCCTTTGACAATAGAATAAAAGAAATAGAAGATGGCAAGAAAGGCTACGTTGACGAATTTATAGAATATCTAAATAAGAAAATTGGAGAGTTCACCGAAGAGAAAATACTGGATAATATAATAAAAGCAAAGGAAGAATTCCAAAAACTTCTAAAAGATAAAGAGGACATAATAGTCTTTGCAAATTCAGAACAAGAAATAGAGATTGAAAGAAAGATAGAAAAAATAAGCGCTAAATTAAAAGACGTCCAGGAAGACGAACTCCAAAAGATAGATATTCTTCTAAGAAGAGCACAGACTTTTGACATAAAATTTGACCAGGGATATATTAATTCTAACTTATTTGAGGTGCGTGACCTTTACAGAGATCTAATGAAGACAAGAAACGAGATTCTATCGATAATAGCCGAAGACAAGAGAGACGATATTGATCAAATACTTGCAAGATTAAAGAAGAGAGTAGAACACGCAGAGATAGTAAAAGAAGAAGAGCTTCAATACTTTATTAGAAAAATTAAAGGATTGCTTGAAAGATATAGTTTTGCACAGGTCTTAAGAAATCCTGCAGAAGCAAAAGACGAGTATCAGACATTGATAAAAGAAAAGCAGGGCCTATTAATGGAATACGACGAACAGTTGAGGCTTGAAATAGAAGCATTGATGTCAGAATTTAGTAATAGAATAAAAGACGCTGAAAAAGAAATAGTACAGAGTAAGATAGATAAAATTGTGAACAAGATTGGTGGATTTATTACAAGGTACTCCTACGTTGAGCCTTCAGATAAGGAACTTGTCATGGGGATGATAGGTGAATACAAAGATATAGTTGCTAATTACAAGCAGTTTGAAAATGAATTAGATATGAAATCTCAAGAGCTTCTTAAAGAAAGAATACAGCAATGTCAGAATTTAATAAAGCAAATAGACTATGAAATACAGTATGAAAGAGATATCATTGAGATAAAAGAAGGATGTACAGAATTTATTAAGATGTATAGAGACAAAGAAGTTCTTCTTTCAAAGATATGGGAAGCCCAGAACAAATACAATGCACTACTTCAGAAATTCGAAAGCATACCCTTCCATAAAGATTCTGCTACAGAGCACGAAATTGTAAAGAAGTTGCAGATCTGCTACGGATTAATTGATAAATCCTTTAAGGGTCTTTAAAGAGATAAAGATTACATGATACTAAAAACATCCAAGGAAATTCTAGAAGAACATATTCTTTGTAATCATTGCCTTGGAAGACAGTTCGGCAAAATTTCGACATCTACTAATGAAAGGCGAGGTAAGATAATAAGGAATCTATTGATTTCTTTGAATCCTGAATTAGTCTCTGATATAGATCTTCAAAATCCTTGTTTTCTTTGCGACAACATTTTTGAAAGAACAGATGAAGTTGTAAATAATATTTCTCCAGATTTTGAATTTGCCACCTTTCATGCGGGTACTAAAATTCCTGACGAAATTATGAAAAAAGAGGAGATGCTTAAAGAGAAATATTGTCTTCAATACCAAGAGAGTATTAAACAAGAACTTAATAGGGAACTTGGTAAGAAGATAGGATCAATTATTGGAAAAGAGTTCAAGAGAGAAAAAGAAGATGTTACAATACTTCTTCATCCATATGAATCAAAAATTGATTATTTTATTAATCCATTATTTATTTATGGCCGATATAATAAGCTAGTTAGAGGCCTCCCTCAGACTAAATGGCTATGCAGAAGATGTAAAGGCAAGGGTTGCTCAAAATGCGGGAATACAGGAAAAATGTATGATGAGAGCATTGAGGAATTAATAACTGAACTATTCTTAAAGGAAACAAAAGGCAGTGATTCCTCTTTTCATGGAGCAGGTAGAGAAGATATCGACGTTTTGATGCTTGGAAATGGCAGACCTTTTGTTTTAGAGATAAAATCTCCAAAAATTAGGAATATTGACCTTCAAAGACTCGAACAAGAAATAAACAAAATGAACGAAGGAAAAGTAAAAATTTCAGAACTTTGTTTTGTTGAAAAAGAAGTTGTAGAAAAAATAAAGAACACCCACTTAAGAAAAACATACTTGGCAGAGATAGATGTATGTCTAAATGAAGAAGAAAAGAATAAAATTGAAGAATTTTTTATTGATCGGGACATATATCAAGAAACTCCAAACAGAGTTGTGCATAGAAGAGCCGATAAAACTAGAATTAGAAAGGTTTATAAAGTTCTTACCTCTAAGGAAAATTGCTCATCGCTAGAGATATACTGTGATGGTGGACTTTATATTAAAGAACTTATCTCAGGGGATGAGGCGAGAACGAATCCCAGTATTGCAGAATTATTGGGTAAGAATGTAAAGTGCGTATTGCTAAATGTAATTAGTATTGAAGAGAAGGTGTAATAATGGGTAGAAAATCTCATGGTTTCAGGATCAAGACAAGAGGTAAACTAACAAAAGATGTGAGAACAAGAGGAAAAGTTCCAGTATCAAGAATCCTTCAGGAATTTGATGTAGGAGACTCAGTACACATTATTTTAGAACCATCTGTCCACAAAGGTATGCCCTTCCCAAGATTTCACGGAAGAACAGGAAAGGTAGTTGGAAAGAGAGGTTCAGCTTATCTACTTTCTATAATGGATGGAAATAAGGAAAAAACCATTATTTCAAGACCTGAACATATGAAAAAACAGGTTTTTTAAGATAGAGGTTCTTTCATGATAGGAAAGGAAATAATCTCTGAGGACATTGTTCCAATAGCAAAGGTGAAAGAGATACTTTCCAGTAGAGCCGAAAAAATAGAACTGGGATACGAACAAGGTATCTCACTAGATTATACAAATAAGTTTAGTAAAATGGAAATTGAGGATATAGAAAAGGCCACAGCAGAACTTACTGAAAAAGTTCCAAGATTAAAAAAAGAAAATATAGTCAAGATAGTAGACATTGTTCCGGAAGACAAAAAAGACATTGAGGTTCTATTCTCAAAAGAAAGGCTAATATTGGATGATGAAGAAATAAACTCTATATTGGAAATTATGGCCAAATACAAAAAATAAGTGAAAGTTATGATGATGAGAACTGGAGTATTTGAGGAGTACGGAATAGTTTTGGATTACCTGCCACAGGGACTTCCAGGTGAAAATCTCCCCCCTCACAAGAGAACACCCATTGCACATATAATGGGTGAAAATTATTTTTCTTTGTTAGAGGTAGTTCCATCAGCTGATCTCTCAATGTATGAAAGAGTTTTCATAGGAAAGGGGAAAAGGGACAAAATAGCCCGAGTTAAAAAAAGACTTCGCTACAATGAGCTTAGTGCAACTGCAAAAGGCGAATTAAAATTTATGGTTGAAAAGATAGTATCTGAAAATGAACAAAAATTTGTTGAATTTTTCAATACCTCTGGGCCAATATCAATTAGATACCACAAGCTTGAGCTATTGCCAGGTCTTGGGAAAAAATTAATGAATGAAATCCTAGAGGAAAGAAAAAAGGGCCCCTTCAATTCATTTAATGACATAAAAGATAGAGTTCCATCTATACCTGATCCAAAGAAGATGATTATAAATAGAATAATTAACGAGATGCAAGAAGTTGATAGATATTCTATTTTTGTAAGCAGACCGCCTAAAGAGATGGAATGATACCAAATAAACTTTTTTATCTTTTGAATAAATATAATATAAGGCCGTCCAAAAGATTTTCTCAAAATTTTCTTATTTCTGATGAAGTTTTAAGATTCATGGCTTCTTATGGCAAGGGTAAAGTCCTTGAGATAGGGCCAGGATTAGGTTTTCTGACTGAGAAACTGTCTAAAGTTTGTGATAAAGTTGTTGCTGTTGAGATGGATAGTAATCTTGTCAATATCTTAAAACAGGAGTATAATTTTGAAAACGTGGAAATTGTAAATGAAGATTTTCTAAAATTTGAAGATAAAAATTTTGATACTGTTGTTTCAAGCATACCATATGGGATTTCTTCACAAATTACATTCAAGTTATTTGAAATGAAATTTGAAACTGCAACATTGCTTTACCAGAAAGAATTTGCGAGGAGATTTATTTCAAAACCTGGGGAAGATGAATATTCTAGGTTGTCAGTAATGTCTAATATCTATTCAGAAATTGAAATTCTAACAGATGTCCCACCTTCAGCTTTCTACCCAGAACCAAAGGTATGGTCATCGATTGCCCATATAAAACTAGATAAAAAATTTGAAATCAACGAAGTGTTTGAAGATACTGTCAGGGCGCTTTTTACACATAGAAACAAAATTGTCCATAAGGCAATATATCATTCACGAGATATATTTGGAAAAGGTAAAGAATTCAGGCAATCACTGGAGGATATCCCATATAAAGATAGACGGGTATACACGCTAGATATATTTGAGATAAAATATATAAGTGATTGGCTTGAAGGAATACTATGATTTTTTTTGATGATTTTAGTGAAGAAATTAATCTTGTACTTGGTGACGTTTATTCTTTTATAGGCGGTCTTGACAAACCAATTTCTGATCTAGGAATTTCCTTTCTTGATAGATTCAAAGTTTCAATGGCAGGATTCAATACTTTTCTTCTATTTCCTTATTGGTTATCAGAGGGATTTGATATTGAAAATAAAAAAGATATTTCAAGGAAGCTTTCAAATCTTGACGTTTACGGCATAATGCATTTGAGAATTATTGATGACATACTTGACAATCCAGAAACAATAGATAGGAACTTGCTTCTTTTATCTAATATATGTGAATTCAAAATGTACGATATATGTTTTAGTCTTATTGGTAGAAATGAGAATTTTATGAAAGATCTAGAAGAAACTTTGATACAATTTTCAAACGCTGTTCTTTATGAAAAACAAAGATATAATTATAAAGGTGAAATTACAGAAGATATGTCAAATTTTGATTATGAACTTATGGCTAGAAAAGCTTTTCACCTCAGAATCCCAATTTTATCATACTTATACCTTGAGGGTTCAAACAAACGTAAAAGAAATGATTTCCTCTTAATGATGGAGTACTGGGCAACATCCATGCAGTTATTTAATGATGTTCTAGGGTGGAAAGATGATTTTAATTCTAGTCAGATTACATATCCTCTTGTTAAAGTTATCCAATATCTTGAGAAAGAAAGTTTAGTTTATAAAGGGAAAGCTGAAATCATGGATATTGCTGCGGGATTTATTGAAACGGATATTTTAGAAAATACACTAAATTTATCATTAAAGTACCAACTAATGGCGATTGATTCAATTAAATCTTATAATTTATATTACTTAAATGAATTTTTCACGGATGCTTCAAATAAAATATTACTAAATATTAGTAAATTTAAAGATAAGAGAGAAAATGTCTTAAAAGATATTATTAATTGAGAAAATCGCAAGTATGTTTAGTTAAATTTATATATTCTGCTAAAAAAAGTTTTGTGGGTGATTTTATGGATATAACTACACATGAATTAATAAAGGCCTATTTAATGAAAAATGGAATAACAAATGAAGTTAAAGGACCAGTACCAAATTTTTGGTTTAAGGGACCAGTACCAAATTTTTGGTTTGAAGAGCCAGTGCAAAGCTTATAATTCTAAAAATAGGATTCGAGTAGTATGAATTCTATTATATTTATTACTTTTTTTTTAAATTTAACATTGGGCATATACGCTCTTAAATCTAATTATAAATCAAGAATAAATGTAATATTTGCTATTCTAGCTTTTATAATAGCAGGAATAATTTTAACAAATTTATTTGTTATTGAAAGATCTTATCCTCTGCTGTGGAATAAATTAAATCTATTTTTTGTTATTTGGACTCCAACTCTTTATTTGATGTGGAGTTCTGGCCTTACAAAAATGAAAATAAGAATTAGGAAAGAAATATTGATATTAATTAGCATTTTTTTCTCTCTTAGTCTTATCACCAATTTATTGATAAGAAACACCTATTTAATTAACGGGAAACTTGAACAAGTAAATGGGCCTTTATTCAATGTATTTTTTTTATATTACATAATATGTTTTATTTATGGACTTTATATCCTTATTTCAGGATATCGCTCAAATGAGTCATTTATTGAAAAACGCAGATTTCTGTTTGCATTTATTGGAACTTTAATACCGATAGCAACAAGTATATTATTAAACTTAATTATATTTTTTGGGCAACTAAAAGTAATTTTTGGTATTGATGAATTAATTGGAAATACTGTAATACTTCCAATAACAAATTCTCTTATGATGGGTTTATTCGCGTCTGCTGTTTTGAGGTATAACTTTTTCAAAATAGATATTAGTATAAAAGAAAAACTTGATTCTTTAAGAATAAAAATACTATATATCATAAATATTATTATAATTGGATTAGGTACCATTATAACAATTATCTTTATCAGCTATGGTTATCCTTTTGATTCTGTTGTAGTTGAAACTATTGTTATTACAGTAATACTAATTGTTTTGGTAGATTACTGTATAAATTATTCTTTGGGAAATTATATTAATGAAAAAATTGTTAGCCCTATAGAAAAAATATCTCGCCAAGCAGAAGAAGTTGGTAAAGGCAATTTTAATATAAAATTGGGGTTTGAAGGTGATGATGAGATAGCTATCCTTTCTAGACAAATGGATGAAATGACGGAGAAATTAAAAAAGACATCTTCAATTAGAGAAAATTTCAATAAAGCACTCCAAATTGAAGTTCAAAATAAAACTGAAAAACTTCAAGAAGCTTATATTCAAATGAAAGAGTCAGATAAAGCTAAGAAAGATTTTATTGATGCGATAGCACATGAACTATATAATCCGCTTGCCGTTATCAGTCTAAGTAGTGAATTAATAGATTTGGATAGAATTGACTCTGATAATAAAAATAGAATAAACTCCATACAAAGAAATATTCAAAGATTGATTTCTTTGGTTAAAGAAATTGAAGAGTTTACGGCTGTAGGAATTCAAAATAAAGATCTTAACATTGAAAATATTAATATTGAAGAATTATTAATTAATATTACAAATGATTTTCATATATTAGCAAATAAAAGAAATATTCATTTATCACTTAAGTCGATTGGCCAAGATTTTTATTTAGAAGGGGACAAAAAACAGCTTACAAAAGTTTTTATTAATCTAATTGAAAATGCAATCAATTTTTCTAATGATGGTGGAAAAATAGAAGTAACGCTAGAGGACAAAGAAGATAAAATAGAAGTAAGAATCAAAGATAATGGAATTGGAATCAAGAAAGATGAAATCAAAAAAATATTTGAGAAATATTATAGGGCAACTGTAGATGATGCATTAAAGCAGGGCATAGGCCTTGGGCTTCCAATATCACTTGATATTGTTACAAAACACGACGGTATAATAAATGTCCAATCTGAGTATGGAAAAGGTAGCACTTTCACGGTAAACTTACCAAAAAGACATGTGGTATTATGATTTATCATAAAAACATAATTGAAATAAAAGAAAATAAGATTGAAGCTGATGATGCCAAAGGTGTTTCAATAACTAGCTTAGTTGGAGAAGCTCAAGGGGCAAAAAATTTTTTTATGCGAATTATGAAAATTGAAAAGGGAGGATATTCTCCATATCATAAACATGCTTGGGAACATGAAAACTATATCCTAAAAGGTGAAGGGTTTTTAAAAACTGAAGATGGAAAAATACCTGTTAAAGAAGGAGATGTAATATACATTCCTCCAAATGAATTACACTGTTATATAAACAGTGGAAATGAAGAGTTAAAACTAATTTGTATTATCCCTTCAATGCTTTAAGAAATCTTGGACCATATTAACTGTTTCTTTGTATGCCTCAAGGGGTATTTCTGCCCTATTTCCAACTTCACCTTGGATCCTTAGTACACCATTGATACCACAAAACATTCCTTCAGATACTTGTCCATAGAATTCTTTTGGAGGTAGAATAGAAACAGCAACAGCCTCTCCCTCTTTGATAGACATATCATTTGTTAACACTGTGATGGCTCTTTTTATGTCAACATTACAAATTAGAAGAGAATCCGAAACTTTTGAAACAGATAAAATTTTACCAACTAAGGTATCCACTCCAAATCTATTATCTTGCTTGATCCTTCTATCTAAAAAATACAAAGTGTTCATTGAAAAAATTATTTTAGCAATTCCCATTTTTGTAGATGTCTTATTTTCTTTTTTTGCGTTGGAAAGAAAATTAGAGCTCCAGCCTTCTCCAAGAGCAGATTGAAGTTTTGATATTTTTTCTTTTATCGGAGCTGTTATTTCACCAATATTCTCTTTTTCAGCATATGAGAATTTTATAGCCATGATATCCGATTTCATTGAGTCCGTTATTTGCAATGCATCTTTCTTTTTCCATACCCCTTCAAATCTTGTACTCTCTAATGTTTTCTTAAGAAGTTCTAAGGCCTTTTCAGCCACCAGTATATTTAAATTATTTTGAGTGTCCATAAGAATCCTCACGAATATTTAATTGGATCTTTTTCTCCTGCTTCTTGAAATCCTTTTAGCCTTAATCTACAAGAATCACATAAGCCACATGCCTTATCATTCTCTGTGTAGCAACTCCAAGTTCTTTCAAAAGGAACATTAAGATCTACACCCTTCTTTACTATGTCAGATTTTGACATATATGCAAGAGGTGTTTTAAGTTTAATTTTTGTTTCGTCTTTTGTTCCGGCGTCAATTAATTTCTGAAATGCTTCAAAGAAAAGAGGTCTGCAATCTGGATACCCTGAAAAATCTATTGAATTTGCACCATAATAAATAGCTTCTGCACCAACTACTTCAGCCCATGCAGTGGCTAAAGATAAAAGAATGGAATTTCTAAAAGGAACGTAACTTGGAGGTATTCCTTCAGTTTCAGTTTTTGGTAGTTCGATAGAATTATCTGTTAGGCCACTTCCTCCTATTTCTTTTAAGAAATCAAGATTAATAACTTTGAAATCAAGAGCGTTATAAAATAAAGATAACTCTTTTGCACAGCTATACTCTTTTATCTTTGTTCTCTGTCCATAATTAACATGCAAAACAAAGAGATTAAATCCTTCATTTTTTGCTATTGCTGCACAAACTGCAGAGTCCATGCCACCACTAAGTAATACAACTGCAGATTTCATGTTTCAATTGCCCCCTCGGCAAAAACATCATGCCTATGTATAGACTCCTGACTTAAACATTCTGCATGAATTTTTGATTTTTTAAATTTAGAGAATGATAAGGACAACATATTTCTGCAAACATCTTCAACAAAAAAAGGATTATTATGCATTCTATCAACAACAAAAGATTCATCTTCAGTTTTTAATAAAGTAAATACTCTAGAAGAAAATGAATTATCTACAACCCTTATCATCTCTTCAAGGTCAATATCATTATCAAAGTCTGTTTCAATTCTTAAGTTCCCTATTGCCCTTTGTATGTGAGTTCCCTTCTTGTTAACAGCCAAAGCGTGCGGGCATGCAGTATTTCCAATAACGCTTACTTCCAATATTTTTATCCATGAACCGTTATTGTTTCTGAGACTTACTTTTATGTCGTGTATCTCAATTGTATCTTTTTTACTGACCGGAGTTATTTCAAAAAGAGGAATTTCAGATTCAAATTCAATCTCTGCACTGATATAACTGTGTTTAACTTTTAATTTTTCAAGGATATGTTTACCTATTTGTTCCAAGGAATTATGCTCTCCTCTAACTTCGTCTTCTAGTATCTCCGTAATACTCTCGATGAATCTACTCATGTGCACTCCTTTTTTGTCTTCAGTTAAATCCATGAAAATATTGATCTTTGGGATATGCATATATTCTTTATTATTTCTTTCAATTTTGATAAGAGTTTTAAGATTTTTAATCCCAACTCTTTCAAGTTTCAATTGATGTTTTGGTGATTCATCTTGAGTGTTAATCATTTAATTTCTCCCACTTTATGTATCTGGAGCAATATCCTAGCATTATTATGATTTATTGGATCTTTTGTATACAATTCACATAGCTCCTTGTAGGTAAGTGTATCCCAACATGGTTGGATTATAAGAGGCACATTAAAAGAGTTTTCATTAATAAATTTCTTTAAGAAAATGTAATCGTTTTTATCTGAAATAACAGCCTTCATCTGCCCATTTCTTTTCATTATTACATTTACAATTTTATTGAAAATATCTAAATCACAAGTTTCATTTTTGCTGCTTGGCGTCTTAATATCAACGCTAATGAAATCAATTTTTAATAAAACATCATTGTATATCGAACCATTTGTTTCAATTGAGATATGGTAACCTTTTTCATGCAGAACATCAACTATTTCTTCTATATCCTGAAGTAAAGGTTCTCCTCCGGTAATAAGAACTGACTTAATACCATTGTTATTTCTTTCAATTTCTTCTAGTATCTCATCAATGCTTTTTTCAACAGCATTATAGCTGGCATATTTCGTATCACACCAACTGCAGTCAAGATTGCATCCCGAGAGTCTTAAAAAAACAGTTGGCTTTCCTATTTCTAGCCCTTCTCCGTTGATTGAGAAAAATATTTCTGATACTTGTAGATTTTTCATGCGAAGACCTCTACGTAAGAGCCTTCACCTTCATATAATCTTATAGAAAACAAATTAACTTTAGTTTTTTTAAATTCATTTTCAAGTTTCAAAAAAATATCCTTTGCCATGTTTTCTACTGTTGGTTGCGGGTACAAATCATTTAAGAAACAATGATCCATCTTACTTACTATCTTATCTGTAACTATTTTCTTTAAACCAAAAAGATCTATAACCATTCCAGTTTCATCTGGAGTACCTTCCACAGTAACGATCAACTTGTATGTGTGACCATGGAGATTTGCACAAGCGCCATCATAATCAACTAATTTGTGTGCTGCATCAAATTTGAAGGTCTTACTTAATCTAAATTTCATCATAATCACTTTATAAAAGGTATTATACTATATGAAACTACGATTAATTTATAATTATTTCTCCTATAATGGATAAGTAACTTGCTATTTTCTTTCCAATCCTTTTTCAACTTCTTTGTATATCTTTTTTAAGATTTCAAGTCTATCATGAGATTTCAATATGCTTCTACCAACGACAATTAGTGATGAGCCGTTAATAATTGCTTCTTCGGGAGTGGACACTCTCTTTTGGTCAGAAACTATGTCATATCTCAATCTAACTCCTGGAGTTACATAGAGAATTTCTTTACTAATATGCGGCCTAATATTCCTAATATCGTTAGGAGAGCAAACTAACCCATCGCATCCATTTTCTGAAGCTATTTTTGCATAGCTAACTAAGGCAGTGTCAAGAGATTTATCAATAAGGATATCTCTAAGAGATTTTTCATTGTGGCTTGTGAGTACAGTTACTCCCAAAATAATTGGTTTGATTTTGCCATATTTAGTAAAGCCATTATTGACTCCTCTGGCGGCTGCCTGAATCATATCCTTTCCGCCCATTGAATGAATCGTGAACATTTTGATGTTATGTTTAACTAAAGCCTTTGAAGCAGCTTCAACAGTATTTGGAATATCGTGAAATTTAAGATCTAAGAAAACATCCCTGTCAAAGCTTTGTGGAATTTTTATTGAAGAAATTCCCTCAGATACAAACAATTCCTTTCCAATTTTATACAAGCCAACATATTCATGGCTCTCTTCAACTACTTCTCTAGCTAGGTCAAGTGAATCAACGTCAAGTGCCAAACATATCCTTTTTCGGACATCTTCTTTAATCATTGCCTTCTCCACTCCCATGGTTCTTTTTCCAAAGTTGAATTTCGCTCTTGTTATCGCCTATCTTATCGGATGAATGTTCAAGCAATCCTTCAAGTGTCAAAAGACTTTCAAATGGAACATTTAACTTCTGAAACATTTCTAATGATTCAGAAAATTGGTATGAGAATATTGAAAAGGCATTCAGAGAGCTAGCAGAAGACTGTTTTAGTAAATTGATTGCCCTGCCAATAGAGCCACCAGTTGAAACAACATCCTCTATGACTAGAATATTCTTACTAACGTCAATATCTCCTTCGATGCTCTGTTTTTTCCCATAATCTTTGTTTGAGGATCTGACGTATCCAAATGGAACATCAAGCCAATCTGATAGCCATGCCCCCCAGGATACGCCTCCAGTTGCAACTCCTATCACACAGTCAATTTTCAGTTTACTAGTTTTTTCTAAAAATCCGGACAAGATCATCTTTCTTTCTTTTGGATAAGAAATCAATCTCCTTGTATCGCAGTATATTGGGCTTTTTATCCCTGATGCAAAAGTAAAAGGATTATTTGTGTCTATTTGAATACTTTTAGTTTCAAAAAGTATATCGTAGAGCTCTTTCACTCTATCACCTTAAGTTTTCCTCTAAAGTCATCTAAAGAATTGTAACCTTTCTTTTCCATTATTTGGCAAAGCTCTTTTGATACTCGTTCAAATACAGATGGCCCTTCTTGAGAAAATGAACTTCCTAGTTGGAGTAAAGTAGCACCTGCTAAAATAAACTCAAATGCATCAATTCCTGTGTATATCCCACCTACCCCTACAATTTTAATATTTTTATTCAGCAGTTCGTGGAATTTCCTGACATTTGCAAGAGCTGTTGGTTTGATATATTTTCCGCCAAGCCCACCAAATCCTCCCTTTGGCTTTATTAAGACTTTTTCAGTCTCCCAGTCTATAAAGAGGGCATTTCCAATTGAATTTATACTGACGATAAAGGATATTTTGGAACGATTGAGAATGGATGCCATTTCTTCAAAATGAACAAAATCGAAGTATGGAGGCAGCTTAACGCCCCATGGCTTATCAGAAACATCTCCTACAATATTCATTATCTCCTCTGACATTTCAAAGTCATAGCCTATCTGAGGCCTCCCAACAACATTTGGGCAGGATAAATTAATCTCAAGGATATCAACATTTGAAGAGTTAAATTTCTCTACTATTGTTTTGTACTCCTTGCTTTCTGCACCGGCTATGCTTGCGATTAGTGGTTTGCCATGGGATTTTAACTTTGGAGTTATTTCATTATAGTAGTTGTATCCAAGATTTGGTAATCCCATTGAATTTATTGAGCCCCACTCGACATCTACATATCTTGGCTCAGGATTTCCCTCGCGTACTTCAACTGTGCATGACTTCATCACAATCCCCCCGGCAGCGGAAGTTGCTATATCGGTCAACTCTTCTAAAGTTGTGTCTAATGGGCCTGATGCATTCATTATGCAGCTATCGAAATGTATCCCTGAAAGATTTGCTGAAATGTCCATCATTTTATTCCATCCCCAATATTTTTCTTGGATTTGTTACGGCCATCGTGGCCAATGCTTGTTCAGATATACCTTCTTTGTGTAGTAGATTCATGTAAGTCTCAAGGCACTCACTTGGGGAGGGATTTCTTATCTGGCCTGCATCGGTAGAGATAATGCAGTGTTCATATCCTACTTCTTCGATGTCGTTTTTTATTGTTTTAAGAGGGTAGTCTTCCGGATGGTCTCTGTCTAGCCACATCACGTAACAGTGCTCAATGTATGCACCTTTTGAGGCAAGCTCCTTCTGAATTTCTATCGGCATTTTGATATCTCTCTGCATTGGGTGCGTAACTATTGTAGGTATGCCCATTTTCAAGGCCTCTTTTGCAAGGACATAACTTTCTTGCCATGAAAGATGCCCTGTTGCTAGAATACAGTTGTTTTCTTTTATTGTCTTGAGGACTCTATTGCATTTTTCAAATAATTTAGAATTCCAGTCTGTAACTTTTATTGCTTTGAGTTCAGATTTTAGTCTAGGTTTGAATTTTGGATCCCTCACCCACTCAGGAGGTATTTCATACTCACTGTGATTTTTCAGCAAATGATTTTCCGCATGTATTGTAGGAAACCAGACTATAATTGGGGCGCCTTTTGACATTGTTGCAGAAGCATATATCGCACTTGGATTAAATCCTCCCATGAAGTAGTTCAGAGTTATTGAGCCTATCAGAAATGGGAACTCTGGTTTTTTTTCAATCGTATTAATTACAGATATAGTTGGGAACCCGTGAGATTTTAATGCGATGCCCGTTATCTTGCCTTTCTCATTTTTTAGTAGACTTTCTACTGTGTCCCTTCTTGGCAGAACATCTGGGCCTATGTGATAATGCATGTCAATTGAATCTTTAACTATTGAAGAAATCCCGGACATCAGTTGTTCCTCCTTTGAAATTTATTTTCATCAAGAGAAAGAATATTTCCATTTTTTATTACACATGGAATTGTTTCATCGCTATTTAGGATATCAATTTTTGACATGCCGTCTGTGATTATTATGTCTGCCTGCCTTCCTTCTTCGATTCCATAATTTATTCCCAAGAGTTTTGCACCGTTTGTTGTTGCCATTGCAATGGCCCCATCTATGTACTCTCTTGTAGTCATCCTTGTTGCAGATACTAGCATGTGAAGCTCTCTTATCATACTACAGTTTCCAAATGGATAAAAGATATCTCTTACATTATCAGTTCCTATTGCAACGTTTATTCCATTGTCGTACAGCTCAGTTACTCTAGTTATACTGTTTGATGGCCTTATCCAGAGATCGTTAATTTCTGCAAATCTTGTAATCATGTTTGCACTTGGCGTGACTATGACATTAATCTTTAGAGCCTTCATCTGCTGAATTATCTCTTTTGCTTTTTCTGTTGGTAGTCTTGAAAGTGCTATTGCATGTGTTACTGTTACTCTTCCTTGAAAATTTTCTTCTTTTGTCTTTTTTATTACCTCAGGCAATATTGACATTCTAGGGTCATTTGTTTCGTCTACTTGAATGTCAAGTTTCTTATTGTACTGTTTTGCAAGTTCAAAAAGTATTTCAAGATGCTTTCTTTCATTTCCTTTTGACTCTACAAGTGGTAGTCCTCCCACTACATCAGCGCCTAGTTCCATTGCTTTTTCCATAAGGTCTCTTTTTGTTTCATCTACTACGCCTTCTTGTGGGAAAGCTGCTAACTCAATGTATGCCCTATCCTTGTACTTCTCTTTTAGTTTTAGAAGAGACTTAATCGGTATAACTCCTGCCGTTGGATCCACATCAACTTGCGTTCTTATTGCCGTTATCCCTTTTGAGAGCATCTTTTCTATAGTATCAGTTGCTCTTCTTTCTATATCGCTACTAGAGTAAGAACTTTTCAATTTTTTTAGTAGAAGTCTATTTTCTTCAAGTGTTTTTCCAAGATGATCCTCTGTCATCTTATCTAAAAGATTTGACTTATCAAGGTGGCAGTGTGAATTTACAAATCCACTCAAGACATAGTGGTTTTTTGCATCTATGCTTGTGTCTGCACCTTTCAACTTGCCTATCCTTTCTATTTTGCCATTATTAATACCAATATCAGAAATTGTGGTATCATTTATTCTTGCATTTTTTATAACAAGACTAAATCCGCTCAAGTTAATTCCTCCTTTTTCAAAGGAGGGGATAAGAAAAACTGTTTTGAAAATTTTTTAGCGTTTTCAGTCGTTCCTATAACAACCTTTCCAAACCAATCCAAGAATCATATATAAGGCTTTGGGTTTCGATTTCCAAAGTTAAAAGATATTTTCTATTCAATTATCTTTAATGCATTCTTTATGTATTCAGATATCATTTTTCTTAACAACTTTCTCAATATATTCCAAACTTACTCTTCTTACTTCATCTTTTAGTATTGGAACAAATCTAATTGTGCCTGCACCAGGATGCCCGCCACCTTGGACTTCTTCCAAGTAAAGATCTTTCAACTGTTTTATTATGTCATTAAGGTCAAATCCAATTGATTTTGCCTTGTTTGTAGCACGGATTACAAGGTAGTCCTCTGCCATGCCCATACTTATGATGGCTCTTTCATCTTCATTTATTTCGTTTTCCCAGATATATTTGTTGTGAATAAATCCTAGAGTTCTGCCAGGAGAAGGAAATTCGCCTCTAAAAATTAATTTATCAAGCTCTACCGAAATAAGATCGAAATTATCGGATAAGTTCTTTATCTCAAGGTATTTTTTAATCAGATTCCACTGTGATATCCTCTTTTTGTCTATTTCTTCAGAAACGTAATCAATTATTAAATTACCCCTATCTCTATCCCCTATCATCATTATATCTTCGATATAATTTTTTATCCCAAATCGACCTACATAGTAGGATTCGTGATCAAGGGCAAGTTTTATCCTCTCAAGCTCTTCTCTTTTGAAAGGTGAAGTCTCAAGATATTGGTCCATTTCAATTCCCTTTGATTTGTCGCCAACACCAGCAAGAGCTGGTATGTGTATACCGTAACTATCTATTCCAGAATCAATCATCCTTGATACTTCGTAAGCTAACATTCCAGTGCATAAATTAGAATCACCGGAGTAAATATGGGGATTTATATGAAATGAAACATATTTATCAATAATGTATTCTCCATTCTCATTTTTAGTTGGAGGGTGGTGGTCTATAACTCCAATTTCAAAATCGTATACTTTGGCCCTAAGAATCCCCTGTAAATCACTATCGGTGCTCCCATTGTCTGCAATAATCAATAATGGTTTTTTCTTAGAGAAAGAAAAGTAAAGGTCAATATCTTTTAATGAATCTTCAAGATCATAATATGGAGCGGCACAGGGCTTCCTGAATACTTTGCAATCCTTCTTTTTCTCTCTTTCTGCATAAGAAGTGATTGCTTTTTCTAGTGAAACACCGGCTGTTATTCCATCACAGTCATTGTGGTGTCTTATTATTATCATTCTTTCCTGTAAGACTGCTTTCTTAATAGCGGTCATTGCAAGTAAAAATTGGCCCTCCATTTTTTTATAAATCTCAGAACTAACAAGAAAATCTGGAGCATCTCTTTTAATCTTGTCTAAAAACATATTCTCAATGTTTTGCTTAATTAAATTCAATTCAGTTTCATCAAGCCTTTCGAAATTGCTTATTTGTAACTCAACATTTTCTCTCCTAATTGAAAGTACTCCATAGAATCTGACAAAATCCCCAATCTTTAAGGAATGAAATCCTTCAACAGGATTAAAAATAACTGCCCTAATTTCACTTCCATCATATATTCTAAAAACAAGAGGTCCGCTTGTCTGATAGATATCAGTGATCTTTCCTTCAACAGATACATATTGCCCTTCCATATCAAAGGAAATCTCACTTATTTTCACAGGCATGACATTAAAATTCATAAATCAAAAAACTGATTAAAGTTTATAAATGAAACTATATTAAATTATAATTAATGGAGTTATGCGAATTCACTGAAGGTAGAGCAAAAATAGAAGTTCCTAAATTTGAAAAAGTCACCGCAAAGACGCCAGTTTTTTACAATCCTAAAATGGCTTTTTCTAGGGACATCTCCGTTTCAGTTATGAATGCAATTAAGCTAAAAGAATCTGGAAAAGTTATTGACGGCCTTTCAGGTTCTGGTATTAGAGGCCTTAGATATATCCTAGAGTCAAACTCAGAAGTCTATTTTAACGATCATAATCCTGCCGCTGCACGACTTATTGAAAGAAATCTTAAACTAAACTCCTTAGAAGCACCAATAACAAAATCTGATTTTAATCACGTTTACGGGAAGTTTGAAGTTGTAGATATTGATCCTTTTGGATCTCCTGTAAGATTTTTAGATGGGGCATTTAGAATACTAAAAAATGATTCTTATCTATTCTTGACTGCAACAGATACTTCTGCACTTACAGGCGCCCATGTATCTTCATGCAAAAGAAAGTATGATTCAAAACCACTTAAATGTAGCTTCACTCATGAACTAGCAGTCAGGATCCTAATAGGAAAAGTCGCTAGAAATGCGGCAAAGTACAACCTGTCTGTAAGGCCAATTTTGTCCTATACCAAAGAGCATTTTATCAGGGCATATTTTGAAGTGAAATATGGAAAAGAAAGAACAAACAAAACTTTGAATAATCTTGGATTTGCAATAAACTGTAAATGTGGTTATAGAGAAGTCACAGCTTCCTTCATTCCAGTTTGCCCAAATTGCGGTGAGAAGGTATCTTTTTCACATCCCCTATGGATATCAAATATCAAGGATTCTAAATTTGTCAGTAACTGCGTTAAAGAGTATGAATCAAGAGATTTTCTAAACGAGAAACCATTGGAACTACTGAAAGTAGTTGAAAATGAACTAGATGCGCCTTTGTTTTATGACATACATGAGCTTTCGCACATCTATAAGGTTAAAATCCCAAAAACAGAGGAGATGATTAAAAAGTTAAAAGAGCTTGGATTTGATGCGTCTGCAACTCACTTCTCTCCTGTGTCTGTCAAAACTAATGCCGATATTAAGGATGTGTTGAGGTGTTTAAATGAATAAAGAAATGCTTGGGAAAACTCTTATTGCTGTTTCAATAATTAGTTTAATATTTTCTATATCCATATCCTCTTATACAATAATTAATCTAAATAACGTTTATGAGAAGGCAAATCCAATTTTTGAAAAGATAGATGCAATAAAAGACCATATCGATACTATTGAAGGTAGTTTAGATGAATTTAGCCTTTATTTGAAAGATATTGACACGAAGGATTATATGCAGAGGCTATCCAACATGAAGTCTTTTGTTAGCACTTTGAATTCTTTGGGGCTTGGAGGACTAGTTTCAGGATTAAGTGAGGATATAGATAAGTTTGGTAAAATGACAGAAAATCTAGAAGAGGTAAAAACAGACATTCAATTTGCTAGAAATGATTTTTCAGATATAAAATATTCACTTACCGAATATGATAATGTCAAACAAAGCATAATTGGATTTACAAGAACTCTTAGGATTTATATTATTGGGATGATGATTTACTCAATAATTATTAATGGACTGCTGCTATATGCAGGGTATTACTTGTTGAAGTTAAAAGAATAAATTATAAAAATCGTTCAAATCTGTCCTTTTTGGCTTTGCATATTGGACATATTTCAGGAGGCCCGTCTCTAGCACATAAGTATCCGCAAACTTTGCATCGCCATACAGGGTAGTTTAAAGAACTTATGGCCTGTAGTTTGCTTTCTTTTTGCATTTTTCTTTCTTCTTCTGGAGGTCTTCTATCAGGTATTGAACTTAGTTCTTTTTTACCACTCAAGACGTCTTGAGAAACATATAGGGCACAGTAACAAGCACCATACTCGTCTAAATCTGGGTCCCTATAATCGCAGGGGCAGATTATATCGAGATCTTCTTGTTTTACCCCGCTAGAAATTCTGCATGGACATGCCTGATAACCGTATCTGTCTTCGTTTACTATAAGTCCCCTGACAAGTTTTTTTGTAAAGTCTGTATCAGGGTTTAAGTGGTATCCGCCAGCTTCTGCATCTTTTTTTAATTTTTCATGAAACTTGTTAATTTTTTCTTCAGGGATATCCTCATACATTAAGATAAAGCCTCCTTAATCTCAGCCTCTTTGAATCCTACTATGGTCTTTTCATTGTTAATTACAAGTGTTGGAAATGAGCAGTTTTTGTTATATCTTTTTACTTCGTCTATGGCATATTGCTTAGTATCTCCCTGCAGTAAATCCACATAGATATAATTAAACTCAATCCCCAATTCATTTAGAAGATCTTTTGTCTTGCCACACCAAACACAAGTGCTAAGTGCATATAGTTTTACATCTCCTTTCTTTTGACCTTTGACATGTTCGAATTTAAGTTCCATTTTAAAACCTCTTTAATATTTTTAGTAATACATTTGAATATTTAAATTATACCTTTATTTTTTATTAATTAGAAAAAAACTCAATTTTCAAGATACGGCTCTAAGAAGATTTTAAGATTTTTAAGTGATTTAATTTTTTCTTCGTTTCCAATCTTGGCTTCCTTTATAGTATTGGATAGTACCTCTGCAGCATCTTCCATTCCTTTTCTGTTTACAGGCCTTGGTACGCCATCTTTGCCTCCAAAAGCAAAAGAGTATTTTACTGGATCTTTCCAAGATACTGGAGTTCCATAAATAAGTTCGGATATCAAGGCCAGCCCCTTGACTGTAGATCGCCCCATACCTTTGAAAGCAAGTATATCTTCAAAATTTTCCAAATCGGCCTCATATATTTCTCTTAAGATATCCCAGTTTACTCTTTTTGGTAGAACGGAAACATCTAGATTTTGGCTTATATTCCTGACATTTGAATCATCCATGAAAGAGGTTAAAGTTGTCTGGGTAGCATCAATCAATGATTCAATTAGCCTTCTAACTCTTTCTGGACCTTCTTTAAGAATGTCTGGGATTAATTCTCTTGTTTCAATACTGTTTTTGGAAGTCAGATCTAATGTTTTTGTTTTTATTATATCAGAAACAATGCCTGTGTGCGGCTCCTCAATGTAATTATCAATGCTACTCGACCAATGGTATCTTCTTGCATATCCTCCCTCTAGGTTTAATCCTTGTTGGACTACACTCCATTTGCCCTTATCAGAAAAAATTGTAACGTGGTGATACAAATCAAATCCGTCTTGAATTGCTGCACTATCAACTTTTGCCGTGATCTTACTTGTATACTTCAATTGGCCTATTTTTTTATCGGATAATCCAAATTTAGAGCCGATTGTCTCAATATCAGAGAAAGTGTTTTTTGAATATTTTCCTTTGCCTCCTGCAAATCCGATTCCATATTCTTCTGGATTAATTGAACTTTTTAGAACTCCTGTAAGGACAGTTGTAGTTCCAGAAGAATGCCAATCAAATGCCAATACGCAGGATAATGCTTGGAAAAAGAAGGGATCTGATAATCTTTCCAGAACTCCTTCTGTTCCATATTCATAAATTAGAATTTCAAATATTGGTTTTGAAAGTTTTTTCATTCTTTTTAGAAGCCAATACGGAGCTTTACCTCCATGAAGGGGGAGATCCATTGACCCAGAACGTTGCATGTAAAATAATTAATTTCTTTTATCATAAGGTTTTAGGGGATATTTGTATTTATGATTTAATCTAAAAGATATAAATTTCAATTAAATCATTCTATAAAAAATAAATATAAAAATTATAAATAATAAGAATATCTAATATTCATTTTTATTTGATAATAGATATTCTTTTTAATAAATAGAAATTTAGAATATTAGTGCTTTGTTGAATAATTCCTCTCAAATGAAGAGAAAAGCTTAAACCCCATAAAAACCCCACCTTTTTATGCAGCG
>LNJC01000001.1 GCA_001587575.1 Candidatus Methanofastidiosum methylothiophilum | reverse complement strand
TATTGTGCCGTGTCCTGCATTGCGCTCTGGCACAATCTTTTGAATCTAAATGCAGGTTAATTATGTCCCACAGCCACCTTTTTCTATAAATTTATATAGTAGGGATTACAACTTCCTATTGGACTGTGAAACTGATGGAAAAAATCTGTATGAACTGCGGGGCAGTAAATAATTATGGGAGCCTTTACTGCTCTGGCTGCAATAAGCTCTTCTCTGACTCAAAGCACTACTACCTATTCATTGACACTGAAACAAGCGGCCTGCCAAGGAGTAGATACGCGCCATATACAGATACAACTAACTGGCCAAGAGTTGTTCAGATTGCCTGGATGCTATGCGACCAAACTGGGAACATATTATCCTCAGAGGAGCATATAATAAGGCCGGAAGGTTTTGTTATCCCTTTTGACGCACAGAACATCCATGGAATATCAAATGAACGTGCGCATAGTGAAGGAAAGGATTTAGAGTTTGTTTTAAGAAGATTCTCTAGTGATATTAATCGCTCTACCCATCTAATAGCACACAATCTTGATTTTGACTTCAATGTTATAGGCGCAGAGTTTGTTAGAAAGGGCATTGAAAACAGGATGACACTTCTAAATAGGTTTTGCACTATGATAGGGACAACAGAGTATTGCCAGATACCTGGGGGGCAATACGAGTTCAAGTGGCCCAGTTTAATTGAACTGCACTATACCCTTTTCAACACTACTTTTGAAGAAAAGCATGATGCCATGCATGACGTTAAGATCTGCAAGGAGTGCTTCTTTGAATTAAAAAATAGAGGCATTATCTAAGAGCCCTGCAACATTTTAAATAGGGTGTTCACTTTTTTATTAATAGGAAGATAAAGATGGAAGAAGACACATTTTATAGGGTCCCCACTAAGAAAGAAGTAGAAAAACTTGAAAATGCAAAGCCAGGAGACGCCGTATCTTTTGAAGATACAGATGCCCCTCATTTTGAGCCTAGATGGCTAGCTCCGGATGAAACGCCATTTGAAGCAAGGCTATTTGACACAAGAGAGTATGCGCTCCACATGATCTCAAACACAGCTGATAAAAACATACTAGGGAAATACATCCAGATGCAATCAAGTGACGGGAAGGAGTATGTAACAAATAACTTCAAAGATGGCATCAGGATAAAGTGCAACTTGGATTTCCCATTTCCTGAAACTGACCTTCCTGAAGGGATACTTTTCAGATCAGAAATGATGGAAGAGAAATGGAACATATACAAGTATGAAGGCCAGATTTACATTGTTAGGAGCTGGACGGGGGAACTAAAGTACGTCACTGATTATGAAAAGACAGAAGACGGCTTTTTGATTAAGGAAATAGCTATGGATAAGGAAGTGTTTAAAGAAGATATGATCAGTTTTTATGTTAATGAAGTCCACTTCCTCTTGATAAGTCACGTGATGGGATATTTGATACCGCACCCCTTGCCCTATGACCTTGAAGATGATCCTGACTCAATACTGAAGTTCTCTTTTTCTGAGTTTGGAAACAGAGGATACTTTGGGTATTTTTCACCGAAGTGATATAGGCTAAATGGCATAGTAGAAGAAATACAAATCTCCTCTGATTAGTTATTAAAATAGAAATATTGTTGAGTATACAAGGCCCAGAACTCTTATCATCTCATGAAATCCCCTTTTTATATCTGGGCCCTATTTTTCTTGTACAATATGTAATATATTTTTGACAAAAACGAAAGATTTATAAATAAAATGTAATATATTTTTTACATCTTAGAGGTATGTAAAATGATTATAGCAAAACCGGAATGGTTTACGAGAAGAAAGTATGGCGGATGGGGCCTTGGTATAAAGACTTGGCAGGGGGCGGCCTACCTTGCTGCTATGTTTATTGCCCTAATCGTCTTGATAGGAATAACTAGTGAATCGATTCAGATGACACTAGCAGTGACTGGAATATGGATGGCATTTCTTTTAGTTGATGTCTTTGATGTTATGTGGAAGTTAAAGAAGGATGAAAGGGAAAGGATCCATGAGGCCATAGCTGAAAGGAATGCTGCCTGGGGAATGATGATAGTATTGTCTTTAGGTGTTTTCATTGAAGTGCTTTACAATACTTTAAACGGCAGAGTTTATGTCAATCCATTTGTCATGGGCGCCTTAGTTGTTGGCGTGATAATAAAGTCAGTCACTAACTATAAGCTGGAAAGACAAAACTAGGTGGTGGAAATGACAAGTAAAAAAGTTGTGACAAAAAAGGGCATGATTTACAGAGTCGTCTTCATAGCAGTATTGATGGTTTCAGGACTCCTCTTAAATTTCTACAACATTGGGGAAAACGAGTTATTTGGGTATTCCACTGTAGGTAATTACCTTATTTACATAGGATTTGTTATGATCCTTGTAACATCAATGATGTACTTCACAAAGCGAGAAAAGATAATTGACGAAAGGATAGAGATGATAAGGTATAAGGCTGGGACAATGACCTTTATGGCCTTTATCTTCTTTGCCTTTGCCATAATAATACTCGATGGCATACAGCCGATTACGATGAGATACTCACTATTCATAAGCTACATGGTGTGTGCAATACTAGTATTCTATGTCATCGCATACAAAGTCCTAGATAGGAAGTATTAAAGTTATGAGGGCCACATGGAAACAAAGATCAGAGAATTTAGAAAAGAGCAGAAGATTACCCAAGAAGAGCTTGCGGCAATGGTAGAAGTAACAAGACAGACAATTAACTCTTTGGAGCAGGGGAGGTATAATCCATCACTAGAGCTTGCATATAAGATTACTAAAGCACTTAAAAAAGATAAAATAGAAGATGTATTCATAATGGAATAAAGAGTATTGTTTATTTCATTATTCTTTTTAGTATCACATAAACTGGTCTAGTGTCTTATCTATCCCCCTCTCATCGACTATGTGCTCGATTATTATATCATATTTATTTTCTAAGATTATTTTTTCTAAATCTTCAGAAATAAATCGCCTGTGACAGTTATTATAGTCTCTCTCGCTGCACATTAGCGCAACTGTCTTATTTGACATCAATATTTCTCTTAAAAGCTGATGCAATGCATCGATGTATTTTTGAGTTCGGCGATAGTTATCAAAGCCTTCAGGGTGAAGCCCCCCAAGTATATCTCCCCTATAAAGGTATTCTATATCGTTTCCTTTTAGAGATCTGAACAGATTTTCTTTGTTGTAATCATAGACATATTTGCTATAAGGATAGGTCCTTATGTCTATCAAGAGCTCAATATTGAATTTTTTCAGTATGTATATGAAATCAGAAATGTTTCTATTGCTGTGCCCTATAGTATAGACAATTATTGGTTCATTGCTTACTTTATAGTCTGAAAGAATTTTATTTCCTCCGACCTCATCTATTCTGCCAAAGGTTATAGAATCCACGTATTACTATTGGGTAATAGAGTATATATTTTTTTGTTTTTGATGCTTCCGTTCTGCCATATATTTCAAGCTGACTTAGAATTTTTTCCATGTTTTACCTATTTTTTTACATATTCCTAAATATAGGTAAAGCTATAATCAAGTTTGCCGGAGATTTGGTAAAAATGGATCAAAAAGAAAGTCCGCTATGCTCATATTGCAACTCGAAGAAAGTTATCCCCATATTTTACGGATACCCAACATCAAGAGACTACCAGGAGTATGAGAGGGGTAATCTTAAGTTTGGAGAGAGCATAATTTTAGGGCCAAAACCTGACTGGCACTGCAAGAAGTGCGACAAAAGCTTCTAAATCTCTTATTATTTTTAAATAAATTTTTATATTCGAAAGTTACCTTATATATGGTTAAAATCTATTAGATTAAGTTGGGGGTATTAAATGAAGGAAGAAACAGAGTATATGTTGTTAAAGCTCATGACGGAAATATTAAAGGAAATGAAGGCCATAAACAAAAATCTTGAAACAATTAACGAAACAATTGAGGATGTCGGGTTTATTGACTTCTACGATGACGATGAAGAAGAAGAGCCAGAGGACCTAGAGGAAAACTAATTTTTCTTTTCTATTAATTAAATATATTTATTAAGGAAATTTACTAATCAGATACAATGGAATGGTACTACACAGTTCTTATTGCCATCCTGGTGATTTTTGTAATAGGGGCTGTTATAGCCTATACATTCAGAAAGAGAATATTTAACTGGGTCATGGCATCAATTTTTGGCATCTACATTGCAACTCCTCTTGACCTGCTTCCTGACTTTATACCTTTGGCAGGTTGGGTAGATGACCTTGTAGCGTTTATACTAATGGCGGGATTTATTTACAGAGGTGTAAAGTCGATAAGGAACAAAAAGATTGAGAGGGAAGTTAAATCATAGGTTAGAAGTGTTAAAATGGATGAAAGAGAGTTATTTTATAGAAGGGAGAGGTTTGCACCAAGAGAGCCACGACTTATTGAAAGAAAACCTAAAGAAAAAGTTTTCACTGACCCGTTTATCCTGTCTTGCCTTGTAATCTTGATGATCATGATCATCGTCGTACTGGTACTCCACTTTTCTTAAAATAGTTTAGAATAATTTTAAATAGTTACAGCATCTAAGTAATACAATTGATAGCTTCTGAAAGTGGAGGATTAGATGGCAGAAAAACAGAATCCAGAAAAAGTCAAGGCAAAGTATGAGAAGATATTTTCTCTTCTTGACGAGCTTAAGATTCAGGAGGCCAAAGAGAAGATTGAAAAGCTCTTGAAGAAAAGCAAAGGAGACCCCTTCTTATTCTGGTTAAAGGGATATGTCCTTCTCTATCAAGGGACTGATGATTTGGAGGAAGCTATTGACTCTTTTAATAAAGCAATTGAAATTGACCCTGACAATGCATTTGCATGGGAGTTTAAGGCTATAGCTCTAAGGTCCCTTGGACGCTATGAAGAAGCAATTCAATGCTATGAAAAATCGATGGAGCTTGACCCTCTTGACTATTCGGCTATTTATAGTAGGGCTCTGCTTCTTGAAAGGATTGGAAAACTTGAGGAAGCTCTTGACTACTACTCTCTTGCAACAAAGATTGAACCTGATAACTTTTTAGCCTGGGAAGGAAAGGCCAATCTCTTGGAATCCATGCAAAGATTTGATGAAGCAGAAGAGTGCAGGAGCAAGATAGAAAAGGACTACTCTGCAAGGATTGTAGAAAATGAGCCAAAGACTCCTGACGAGTGGGTCCACAAAGGTGAAACGCTTGAAAAGCTTGGTAAGTACCTCTGGGCAAATCAGTGTTATGACATGGCCCTAAAGATAGATGAAAATCACCAGGCGGCAAGTGACCTAAAATATATGCTTTTGCAAAAGCACAGGCTTGAATCGGAGGCTAGGAAGAGTACCTTCAGGACGTTTATTAATTCAGAGAAGTTTGCGATATGACCACAAAGAGTGAATTTAATTAAAGATGCTCTATAAATTCATCTTCAGTTATGTTTGCTTGCTTTAGTATCCTTTTAGAGTGCCAATTTTTACTTCATCGTGCAGCGGAACCACGCACCCAAATTTTCCACTTTTAGTTTCTTTAATTAAAATAACGTGACTGCCAGTCTGTCTTTTTTGGATAATCCCATTTTTGAGAGAATTTTAATTATTTCTTTACCAGATAGCTTCTTAAGATTTGACATTAGGAGAAACCTCAAAAACTGTTAGAATAGGTTTTGAATGTTTTTCGATGGGGAACTCTTCAAGGTAGAGCTCCGTTGCTTCTTTTAAGTTGGCCAAAGATTCGTCTATAGTAACTCCCTGACTTACAGTCCCAATTTCAGGACACTCTGCAATATACATGTCCTCTTCTTTATAAATAACTGCGGTTAATAATATGTTATCTGAGTTAAGTTATTCTTTTATGTTTAAATCAGTTGCCCTAGTTATATGTATAGCCCCAATAAAGTTACTCTTTGTTTCTTTGTATCTTAGATCTATATTCTCTTCCAACTTATTTAGAAGCCCATAAAGTTCTTTTAGTTCCTTGTCTGTCAAAGAGCTGAAAAGAGAACTTATGAATTCTATTTTTTCATCTGAATTTGACTCCCAGTATTTCCTATTTTTCTCTGTAAGCCTTAATCTCAGTACCCTTCTATCCTTAGGATCCCTCTCAAGTATAATGAATCCTTTCTCCTGAAGCTTTAGGGCAAGCTGCTTAATATTTTGACGTGTTGTGCTTAATACATCTGCTACTTCACTGACTGAAGGAGGATAGGTAAAATATTTTCCTGTGACTGCAATTAACTCCCACTGTTTTGTTGTAAGGCCATCTTTTCTAAGCTCGTTATCACCCAGGTACTCTAGTCTATTGCTTAAGAAAAAAATCTTACCAAAAATTTCAAATGATTCAGGTCTTATATTATTCGCCATTTTTTATTCCTCTTTTTTAGATTTTGCCAAGTACATATTTTGCGACTACATATGGACCGACTGTTGTCCAGACAAGGACCAATGACCATAGTCTTCCTTCAAAGAAATTATAGTCGTGCAACAGTTTTGCCCAGCTGTGGCCCATTATATAATGGCCGAATAGGAACTCAAATACAATTGTTGCAATTAGGAAAGATATGCCTATGACAATTAAATTATTTCCGGTATATGTCGCACCTGTGAACTTAAGCCACAGCAACATTACTAAGAAAAACAATGATACGCCTGTAAAGCAGCTTATCTGGTGGGCCGTAAGTTCATTTACCCTTGGTAATATTAAGAACTGTCTTATTGATCCGTTTAAAATTGCCACGAATACAAATAATACCCATATTCCAATTGCTTGTAAATAAATTTTTTCCATAATTTTTCCTCCTAATAGGTAATATGTTACCTTTATTCTTTTGTAATCTGATCTGTTTATAAAGCTTTCTATTAGGTAATATGTTACCTATATTGAGAATATACTTAGTTAATTTTATTAAATATAGGCCATACTTTGAATGAAGTTATGAAAAAAGAGGAATCTAAATCAAGACTAAAAAAAGGAATGGCCAAAGACATTGATGGATATATCAAACTCTTTCCTAAAGAAGTTCAAGAGAAACTAAAGAAGATAAGGGAAATAATTAAAGAAGTGGCGCCTTGCGCGGAGGAGAAGATAAGCTATGGGATGCCAACATTTGTCCTTAAAGGCAAAAACTTAGTTCACTTTGCAGCCTATAGGACTCATATAGGATTTTATCCGACGCCCTCTGGAATTGAAAAATTTAAAAGCGAGATCTCTGTTTATGAATGGTCAAAAGGCACAGTAAAATTCCCTCTCGATGAGCCAGTTCCATTTGATTTAATCAGAGAAATTGTGGCCTTTCGTGCAATTGAAAATCTTGAAGTAGAGAAATCTAGAGATAATAGTGAAACGCTAAATGATGTAAACTCCAAAAAGAATTTTAACAAGAAAAGACAATAATTCTTAATGAAAAATAATGCATTTGATAGTGCTAAAAAAGATCTTTATCTTCTACTGAATAGAAACTATCCGAAATCTTATGCACTAAGATTTGTAGGTGACCATTATGGCCTAAAAAATGAGCAAAGGTACATTCTTTCAAGATCTGTTTTTTCTAAGTCTTATATAGATAATACTAGAAAAAAGAAACTAAATCTAAAAGATATAAAAGGAAAATCTATTTTCATTGATGGATATAATGTCATAATTACAACTGAGTCAGTTCTTATGGGAAAGGCCTTTGTTTCAATGGACGGGCTAATTAGGGACACAAGGAATGTTTCAAAAAAGCATAAGATAACAAAGGATACTTTAGAGTCGATTGAGTGTATATTGGACCTTTTGGAAAAATATCCACCAGAAAGTACTCAAGTTTACCTAGACAAAATGATGAGTAAGAGTGGGAAGATTTCTGAAATTATAAGAGATGGGTTAGAAGAAAGAAATCTAAGGGGGGATTCAGAGACTGTTTCAAACGTTGATTATACCCTAAAGAATAGTCTAGGTATAATAGCAACTAATGACTCGGCAATAATATCAGAGATAAAAGAATTTATCGATTTGCCATCAAAAGTTAAAATTTCCAGGGGAACTTAACGCATCCTTTAAACTCTTCTAGAAAATAATCCCCCTTGCCAATTAGGACAAGAGACTTTATTTCGGATGCTCCCCTTCCTTTAAGAATCTTTTTTGCAAATTCTATTGTTTCTCCTGTTCTTGAGAGATCATCTACTATAAGTATATTCTTCCCAGAAATGTCATGATCAAATGGTCTCACAAGTTCTGGCTTTTCGTGGGCTCTTTCAGGCGGCATGCCTTCGCCATACAGATTTAACCACAAGAGCAAAAGCTCTTTCTCATAAATAAATGATAAAATTGAGGAAGGGATTATCCCGCCTCTTGCAATCCCGACTATAATATCAAAGTTAAAAGGGATTTTAAGTTCCTTCAAAGAAGAAAAAATACTATGGAAATCTTCCACAGTTTATGCAGCCTCTTTTGTTTGTGGCTTTTCAACAAGCTTTATCTTTGTGACTTCTACTCTCTTAAGTGGGTAGATTTTCCTTGCCTTCTTGTAAATCTCACTTGACATCTTGCCACTTGTTACTTCATCTAAGAACTGCGCAAAGTCATTGTTTGCGCTAATTGATGAGAGCTCTTGATTAATTATTTCCCTTATAGCCTTCTTCTGGGAAGTAAGTATCCTTGTTGTAAGGATTGCAGAAGTTGATGCCCTCAAGTTGTACCCGTCCTTTGTCTTTATGTTGAAGATTGAGTCAACTTTTGAGTTTCTTCTCCTTATCTGGCTTCTAAGGTATGATCTTGAAAGTTCCTGTCTAAAGAATTCAGTATAGGCACTTTCGCCTGTGACTTCTTTTACTCTAAAGATTAATTTGATGTGGCCTTTCTTTAAGTCACCTGTAATCTCCTTCATATTTGTCTCGATCTTTCTACCTAAAACCTTCTCTGGTTTATCGGATATCGTCTCACCAATCTCCTTCTTCTCAAACATGTCAGGAGCATAAATGGTATACCATGTCTTTGCCTTCCATGGGTCTTTTCCTGCTACTCTTTTTCTAGCCAATAAAATTCCTCCTATAATACTAATGTTTTCCTAATTGCCTCAACACATGCGATGATATCATCTACAGTATTTTTAAGAGTCCCTATAGATTCAGACTCAGATTCAACCTCTAAGGTCTCTTTATATATTCTAGTAGAGATGGAAGTTCCTTTAAAAGGTTTATTATCAACATAAATTCCGTTGTAATAAGCCTCCGCCGTTTTTTCGCTGTCGAAAAAAAAGGAAAGTTTAACCTTAATTCTAGACACCTGCTGCTTCCATTTCTCCGCCTTGCTCCTTAAATGAAATTACTTTCAAGTTAACGGGCTTCTTTGTTATGTTTCCTGTCTTAACGCCAACAAGGAACTTTACTCCCTTCTCGCCTGCAATGTCGACAAGTCTCTGAGTAACAACACCGTCAAATACTACTGCTTCATAGTCCTCAGTGTATCTCATTGCATCGACTAAATCCCTTACAGAAACCTTGTGCTTAACTTTACCGTCTGCATCTAGAAGGTATGCATCAAGAGTCCCGGGCAACTTTTCAATTATCTCTCCAAATCTATCTAGATCAGAATAAGGTTTTTTTGGCTGTACTGGCTCGGGTTGTTTTTGCTGTGGCTCGTGGTGGTGGTATTTTTGTGGGTGTTCTCTATCCTCAGGTTTTGGCTGTTGTTTTGGGGCTTCTGTTCTTGGCTTGTCGATATTCTCAACAATCCACTGCTCTGCTGGTATCTTGTTTCTTAAGGCCTTAATTATCTCTTTTTTTGTAAGGTCTTCAACTTCTTTTCCCATTGGCGCTCTTGCAATGTAGTCTATCTCAGCTATCTGAAAAAGCTCCTTTAGGATTAGCTCTCCCCCTCTATCGCCATCAACAAATGCTGTGACTGTCTTTTCATGGGATATGGCCGCTATTGTCTTTGAAACGCTTGTCCCTTCAACGGCAATGGTATTCTTAATTCCATACTTCAATAAGTTTAAGACATCTGCCCTTCCTTCAACTACAATAATTGCATCGCTTTCATCAACATTTGGACCTGCCGGGAGCTGATCTTCTCCAAAGGCCTTAATTTCTCCCATTCTAACAGATTCCTTTACCTCGTCTGTAAGTTCAGAGCTTTCAGGCGTTATCTCATCAACCATTGTTGTAAGTATTATCTTGGCCCTATCGATTACATAGTTCCTCTTTGATTTCCTTACATCTTCAATTGTAGTCACATCGATTCTAGCGTTGCATGGCCCCACTCTATCTATTGTCTCAAGTGATGCTGCAAGAATAGCTGTTTCAACCTTATCAAGACTTGATGGAACTATTATCTCTCCTGTGCTTTTTCCGTTTTTTGAATTGATGTTAACTCTAATTCTTCCTATCCTTCCGGTCTTTTGCAACTCCCTTAAATCAAGATCATCACTTAGCAATCCCTCGGTCTGGCCAAATATGGCACCTACAACATCGGGCCTTTCAACAATCCCGCTAGCTGTTATTTGTGCTTTGATGATGTATTTAGTTGTACCAATCTCTTCTTTTATCTCTTTAAAATAATCGTCTCCCTTCTTCGATACAATATCCTCAATAAAATCTTTATCGCTCATAATAAAATTCCCTCCCTCAAAAGAATTATAGAATGCCGAGAGCCTTGTTTGTCATTTCGATTGACTCTGGGCCACTCTTAATTTCAAACATTGCTCTTATGGCATCTACATTTTCTGGGACAATGTCTGATTCCTGATGAATAGCCTGGATATAGTAAAGTGTTCCGTCCTTTACATTAATTGAATCCTTCCAGACATTAATCTCATACATGTCCCCTCTATTTCTACCCAGATTCTTTGCAAATTCCATTATATCTGCGGTAGAATCTATTCCCTCTTCTTTACTTACTAGAATAACTCTTGATCTGTTATTGAATAAGTTTATTACTTCCTCCCTAGTTATATCCTTCTTTAAATCCACCATTATTGTGTGAAGGTGCATCAGTGTTGTTGGCACCTTTACAGCTACTGTTTCGATATCAATTGGGAGAACAGTCTTTAAATCGGGGCCATGGTGCGAGGGTACCTTTACTTCAGGTACTATGGCATTTATAGGGCCTCTTTTGTTATCGCCTGGATCTGCTGCCCTTCTAATCATTACAGCCTTGACCTTCTTTATGGCGTTGGCTTCGTTTAGGCAGCTTAATGTCCTTGCAAGTCCAGTTGTGTTGCAAGAAACGACCCTTATGTATTTCTGGCCTATATTTTTATCAAAATTAGCGTGAGCGTTAAAGGAGGTGCCTATTGAAGCATCTTCTCCTCCTTGGAAAATGGCATTAAGACCAAGTGACTTATAGAGCTCCATGTTCTTCGCGCCCTGCTTTCCAGGAGCACCGTCTATGACTACGTCTACAGAGCCTTTAATATCTTTTAGGTAACCATTTGTTTCCAATCCTCTCTTCTTGAAGGCGTCCACATCGGCGCCATCAACGCAATAAAGATCATAGCCCTTCTTTATCGCCTGTTCTGCATCAAAATCGGGCGTTCTCTTCGAAACGCCTATTATCTTCATATCTTTCTGGAGGGCGACTGCATCTGCTACCCTCTTCCCAACTGTACCGTATCCATTTATGAATACATTGATCATGAAATTCACCTTTATTAGAAATTATTGATGAGTAAATTAATTTCACCTTAAAGATATTTGAAATCGGACGTTTATAAGCGTTTGGTATACAATTTTTTCTTAAAAAGTTCTATATTGATAATTAATTTTATATAAACTACATTATTGCAAAGTTCATGAAGAGTATTATGGTCTATGGAACTGTCCAGGCTGTAGGATTTAGACCATTTGTATACAGAATTGCCGTTGAAAATGGGGTAAGCGGCTATGTGAGAAACAGAGGAGAATATGTTGAGATTATAATTGATGGCCCATCTGAAAAGATTGGTAAGTTTATCGAGGATCTGGATAAAAAAAAGCCACCTTTGGCTAAAATTGATAGGCTTGACATAAAGGATAAGTTCTCAGATGAAAATTTCAAATCTAATATTTTTTACATAAAGGAAAGTAAAGGTGGAAGTTCAGGTTCCGCTTCAATAATTCCGCCTGACATATGTGTGTGTGAAGATTGTAAGAAGGAGCTCTTCCAAAAAAGTGATAGGAGATTCCTCTATCCATTTATCAACTGCACAAATTGCGGCCCAAGATTTACAATAATAAAAAAGACTCCCTATGACAGGGAAATGACGACGATGGGAAAGTTTAAGCTTTGTCCAGATTGTCTAGAGGAATATAAAGATGTTCTTAATAGGAGATATCACGCAGAGCCTGTAGCATGCCCTGTATGTGGCCCGCATTATTCGCTTTTTGATAGATCCAGAAAAAAGATAGAAAATCCTATTGAAGCTGCGGCAAAGTTATTCGAAGATGGAAAAATTATTGCAATTAAAGGTCTTGGTGGATACCACATTGGTTGTGATGCCTTAAATAATGATCCGGTAAATGAACTTAGGAGAAGACTTGGGAGGCCTTATCAGCCCTTTGCTATTCTTGCAAGGAATTTAGAAGCTATTGAAAAAGTTTGTAAAGTTAGTGAAGAAGAAAGAAAATTGATTTCTTCTCACGAGCGCCCAATAGTTGTATTGGAAAAGAAGAACCCAAAACAATTTGAAACTGCATCTCCTGGACTTCACAATGTTGGGATAATGCTACCTTACTCCCCACTTCACTTTTTGTTGTTTAATTACACATCAATTGATTTTTTTGTTATGACCTCGGCCAACATGCCGGGTGATCCAATGATAATTGAGAACAGCTCTGCTTTTGAGTCTCTTGATGTTGATTATTTCCTTTGCCATAACCTAAAGATATACAATAGATGCGACGATTCAGTTATCCGCGATGGGAAGTTTATAAGAAGGTCAAGAGGATTTGTTCCCCAAGGAATTGACATACCGCACTCAAAAAAAATCTTGGCCTTTGGTGCGGAACTTAACAACGCGTTCACAATTACAAAGGAAAAGAAAGCATTTATCTCTCAGCACATTGGTAATACCACTCATTATGATACCCTATTGTACTTTGAAGATGCGATAAAAAAGATGCTGACACTTCTAAACATGAAGAGGGAGGAGATAGAGCTTTTGATATCTGATCTTCACCCGCACTATGAGACAACAAAGCTTGCTGAAAGATACTCAAAAGAAACTGGAATACCTTTGATACGGATACAGCACCACGTTTCTCATGCCCGGGCAGTGTTTACTGAAAACAAAATAAATGAAGGTATAGCAATAGTCTGCGATGGGACAGGATATGGTCTTGATGGGAAATCTTGGGGCGGGGAGATATTCCATGTTAAAGGTAATAGCGAAGAGAGGATAGGCCACTTGAATGAGTACCAACTTTTAGGAGGGGACAAAGCAGCAAAGGAACCTTTGAGAGTTCTTGTTTCTCTTCTAAGGGATGAAGATCTCTCAGATTATGCCAGTATGTATAGATACGGTCAAGAGGGAATAGATGCTCTAAAGAAGTTAACTAGGGAAGAGAAGATTTATTCAACTTCTTGTGGCAGAATACTTGACATGTTTTCCGTGATGCTTTTTTCATGCTCGGAAAGAACTTACGAGGGCGAACCTGCCATGAAGCTTGAGTCGCTAGCATGGAATGGCAAGGACCTCAAGATACCAATTGAATTAGAAGGCAACATCATAAAGATAGATGAGTTTGCAAAGAAAATATTTGATTTAAGAAATAAACAAGACAAGAATGACCTGGCAAAGACTGTCCATGTTTCACTTGCCAAAGCTTTTTCTGATATTGCTATTGAAGAAGCTAAAAAAGACCATCTTCCAATTGGCTTTTCAGGGGGTGTGGCCTATAACAAGATATTCTCTGATGTTATCAAGAAAAATGTTGAATCAAGTGGCTTAAAATATTTTGAACATAAACTCGTTCCATGCGGTGATGGAGGAGTTTCCTTTGGCCAGTCTCTTTTTGCATACAAAAACATATAAGATTTTAATTCAAGTATCTATGTATGGATATAGAGTACATCGAGATTGAAAAACTGAATACTCATGAGCGCATTGTTCCAAGTGTTCTTAACAGATTGATGATTAAGATAGAGAGAGAGAAAAAATTCTCTGTTGCTATCATAGTAGATGCAAATACTATGACAATTCTCGATGGCCACCACAGATTTGAAGCTGCAAAAAGGCTTGGATGTAAGAAGGTTCCATGTCTTCTTGTTGACTACAATGACCCAGAGATAAAGCTCGGCCAGTGGTTTCCAGTTATATACGGGGACGTTGGTAAAATAGTTGAGATATTGGAAAAAAACGGGATGACAGTTAGGTACGAAAAGACTTTAAAGAAGGCATACTGGCTTCTATACTCTGAAAAGGCCGGTGCGATTTTAGTTCCAAAGAGGGTGACAAAAGAAGAAGTTGTAAAGACTGCAAGGCGAGGAGAACTTTTTCCACCAAAGACTACAAGACATATGCTCCCAAAGTTAAACAAGTTTGTTGATATACCTCTTGATGAACTTATTTAGTTCTATCTTGCAGCTGAAACTATCTTGATGATGTCCCCATTTTGAAGTTCGTAATCATCCTTTATTCTCATTTTAGTTCTTGCATTTACTGCGTATAGGAAATTTTTTCCTATATCTGTATGTATTCTAAAGGCCAAATCCCTTGGTGTAGAGCCTTTTTCCATTAGATATGCATCAGGTAAAATATTGCCCCTACCATCCTTCATGTGGGACTCATCTTCAACAGGGTATACAACTATCTTCCCCAGAATGTTAAACACGACCTCATTAATAACGTTCTGAACTCCTGTTCCGTCATTTTTTTCCATGAAGCTCTTTATTCTATTCAGGGCCTCTTTCTGCTTATCATTTAGATTTCCAGTTATCTCAAATGACTTCTGGGAAGGGACATATTTGACAAGTCCAGCATTTGCAGCTTTCCTTAAGACAAGTTCAGCTTCAGCACTTACTGTATATACGTTTCCAAGCTTTTCTTTTAATGCTTTGATGTTTTCTAATGGGGCGATATCTACTTTATTTAAGACTATAGTTATTGGTTTTGATATTTTTCTTAGGGATCTAGCAAATATCAAGAGCTCCTCGTCCTTCCAGTGTATGCACTGCTCGGGATTTAGACCAGTCTCTCTAATTGATGCTATGACATTTCCTTCAGTTATTCCAATTCCAGTAAACTGCTCGGCAACAATCTTACAGAAATCATGATGCCCAGAGCAGACCTTTCTTGCAAATCTAAACCAGTTGTCGTTTAATATACCAAAGAACCAAAGATTAATCTCTTCCTCCAAGAATTCAATGTCTTCAACTGGATTGTGAGTGCCTATTGGGACAGGGTTTCCTTCTATATCTGTTGAGCCAGAAGCATCAACTATGTGAATCAAAGTTTCAGCTCTTGACAGGTCATTTAAGAATTTATTCCCAAGACCCCTCCCAGTATGGGCGCCTTTTACAAGGCCCGCAACATCTATTATCTTTAGTGGAACAAGTCTTGTTCCATCAACACACTTTGAATTTTGGGGGGAGCATGTAACGTGAAGCTCCTTGCATGGGCAGTTATAAGTAACATAAGTTGCCCCTATATTTGAATCAATCGTAGTAAAAGGATAATTTGCAATTTCTGCCCCACCTAAAGTGACGGCATTAAAAAAAGTTGATTTTCCTACATTTGGTTTTCCAATAACTCCTACATCCATTTAATTCCTCCTTTAAGATAAGTAAAGACGAGGGAAATTCATAGTGGACACTGCCTTTGCGCCGTAATAATCCCTTATATATAATATTGATTTTAAGTGAAGATCTTTTTTGACATCGCAACATGCATTTGTTAACATGATACACTTATAATCTCTATAATAAGCGTCTGCAGCTGTATGCCTGACGCAAAGAGAGGTCTGAAGCCCAGAGAAAACAAGGTTCTTTATTTCATTCTTTATCAATATTTCATGCAACTCAGTTTCATAAAATCCACTGTATTTCCTTTTCTTTATGATGAAGTCCCCCTCATGTGGGGCAAGATCATCTATTATTTTCTCTCCACAATCATTTTTACTTTCAAAATCTGATATATATATCACAGGAAATCCATTTTCTCTAAAGAGGGATGAAGTCTCCTTAATTGGACCTATTATCTCCTTTGGATTATCACATTTTTTGTTACCGTTGACATACTCATTTATCATGTTAATGATTAGAAGAGCATATTTTTCCATGTTAGTTAATCTAGAAGGGCCCTATATAAAATTTGGTGTTATAAAAGAAATAAGATAAAAAAAATAAATAAAATTATTTCACGACTTCCTTGTCAGAGATCTCAAGAGCTTTGTCAACAACATCAAGGGCTTCGTTTATCTGTTTTTCATTGATACTTAGAGGTGGTGCAAATAAGAGTGTCGAAACCATCTGTAAGAAGAATACTCCGTTCTTCATGCATTCCCCTGCTACCTTTGCAGGTATTGGTGCATGTCCTCTCATGAACTTCTCTTCTCTTGTTCCTGCCTGCTCTTTTGTCTTTGTGTTTTTGATCAGTTCAATTCCCCAGAAAAGACCTTTTCCCCTTACATCTCCTACTGATTTGTGGTCTGCCTTTATCTCGTTCAATCTCTTCTCCATTACCTTCTCCATCTTTGCCGCATTTTCAACTAGTTTATTTTTCTTCATATATTCTATTGTTGCAACTCCGGCGGCACATGCAAGTGGATGACCTGCGTATGTATGGCCTTCGACAAACCAGTGGTCTTCAAAGTAGTCAGAAATTTTCTTTGAGTAAGTTGTTCCACCCAACGGGACATAAGTTGCAGATAGGTTCTTGGCAGATGTAATTATATCTGGCTGGAACTTGTAGTGTTCAACTGCAAACCATTTTCCAGTTCTACCAAATCCAGTCATGACTTCATCAGCGATTAAGACTACATTGTATTCATCACAAATCTCCCTTAGCATTGGGAAGTATTCCTTAACAGGTGGTATGATACCATTTGAACCGACAATGGGCTCAGCTATTACAGCTGCGACTGTTTCTTTTGCTTCAAATCTAATCATGTCACCAATATATCTAGCGCACATTATGTCACAGCTTGGGTATTCCATCTTGAATGGACATCTGTAACAGTAACAGTCTGGGCCGTGCAATATGCCGGGATAACCTGGCTCATTTGGATATCTCCTTGGGTCTCCTGTTAGCATCATGGCTATACCAGTTGCCCCGTGATAGGATTGGTAACGGGAGATAATCTTATATTTCCCTGTGTACCATTTTGCAGCTTTAACTGCAGCTTCGTTTGCTTCGGTACCACTTGAAGAAAAGAATGTTCTCTTAAAATTTGGACCAGCTATGTCTGCTACCATTTTTCCAAGTTTTGCCCTTGCTTCGCTCCCAAGCCCTGGGCCAATGTACGCATATTTATTAAGCTGCTCAATAATACCATCATTTATTTCTTTTACATTGTGACCACAGCTTGTACTCATAAGCTGGGAAGAGAAGTCTGAATATCTTTTGCCTGATTTATCCCAGAAGTATATTCCGTCTGCCTTCTCTATCATGTTGACTTTGACGTCTGCTTGGCATGACCAAGATCTCATGACATATTCTTTTTCCATCTGTGCAAAATCTTCCATAAAAGGCCTCCTATATCCTAATAGGCACAGTTACTTAATTTGTTTAGAGATTTATATAACTTTCGATTATAACTTGGAATATATAGAAAATAGTTTAATAATGCTTAATTAATTAGTCAAATATCCAAGGAAAAATCGGTATTTTAAAAATAAAATAAAAATTAATAAGTTTACAATGGATAGAATCTATCCCTCTTTACGAATTTGCCCCATCCTTTTTCGCCGGTCAGTTTGCCATCTTCGACTACTGGTTTTCCTCTTGACAATACTGTGACTGGGTAACCTTTTACTACCATTCCCTCCCAAGGGGTATAATCAGTATTCTGGTGAAGGTTTTTCACAGATATTGTGACTTCTTTCTCAGGATCAAATATCACTATGTCTGCATCTGACCCAACTGCTATTGTTCCTTTTTGTGGGAATAATCCAAAAAGTTTGGCAGGATTTGTTGAGTTAAGCTCAATAAACTTATTAATTGTTATCCAATCTTCAAGGACTCCAGCTGTATACATTACCGCCATCCTTGTTTCAAGTCCAGGAGCACCGTTTGGTATTTTTGCAAAGTTTTCTTTTCCCATCTCCTTCTGTCCTTTGAAGAAGAATGGACAGTGGTCTGTCGATATTACTTGAAGATCGCCTCTCTCAATTGCAAACCACAGTGCGTCTTGGTCAAACTCTGATCGTAATGGTGGTGACATAACATACTTTGCACCGTTAAAGTCGGGCTCAGTGTACCTTTCTTCATCAAGAGTTAGATACTGCGGGCATGTCTCTCCATAAATTGGAAGTCCTCTTTCCCTTCCCTCATGAATTGCTTCAACTGCTTCAAGGCAAGAGTTGTGAACTATATAGAGTGGTGCTTCTGCAAGTTCTGCAAGAGTAATTGCCCTCTGACATGCTTCGCCTTCAAGAATTGACGGTCTTGAAACGGCGTGGTACATTGGCTCTGTCTTATTTTCTGCCAAGAGTCTCTTTGTGTATAAATCTATGATATGGCCGTTTTCGGCATGAAGCATTATTAAACCTCCAAATTCGCCGGCTTTTTCAAGAGCCTTGTAGAATGCATCGTCATCTACCATAAGTGCCCCTTTGTAAGCAAAGAATAGTTTAAAACTTGGGATCCCTTCCTCTAATATCATCGTCTCCATTTCTTTTAGGGTATCGTCATTTACATCTGTCATTGCCATGTGGTATCCATAATCGATGTATGCGTTTCCAGTTGCTCTTTTGTTCCATTCTTCTAGAGCGGCTTTTAGAGTTCCACCCTTTGATTGAATTATAAAATCAACGACACATGTTGTTCCACCAAAGGCCGCGGCCCTAGTCCCTGTTTCCCAAGTGTCAGAAGAATATGTGCCCATAAAAGGCATTTCAATATGCGTATGCACATCTATAAATCCCGGGAAAATCATCATTCCCTTCGCATCAATTTCCTTAGAGCCTGAAAGCTCCTTACCAATAGCAGCAATCTTTTCGCCTTCAATACCAATGTCTGCCTCATACATATCTGTCGCGGTAACTATCGTTCCGTTTTTAATAACGAGGTCCATAACTATACCTCCCCTATACTTCTACGACTTTATAACTTATAAAACTTGTGATTTCTAAAATATAAAAAAATATTTTACTTTTCTATCAAAAATATATTATCTTCAGTAAGAAAATTAAAATGATTTCCATTTTTTAGAGATTTACCCTTGCCTTTAATTATATCAATTATTTCTTTAATTGTGTCTTCAACACTTTCACTCAAAACTTCATAAATATCTTCTTCACTAAAGAGCTCCTTTACAGCATATATTTCATAATCAAGGATCTCTGATAGCAAGTTATCTTTTATTTTATCTTCACTATACCTCCTTTCACGTAACCTCTCCAAGAGTATAGGAGGATTACACCTTAAGATAATGGCTTTGTCCGCTTTGAAGGGGATGTGAGAATCAATAATAATGTTTTCACGTTCTTCCAGTTTGTTTCCCATTTGAACTTCATCTATTATAATCTCTTCTTCTTCAACTGGAAAATCAAAATTATCTTTCGCATACTCGCCAGAGTTGATATATTCCAAATTTAATAACTCGGCTAGTTTTTTTGATATAAGGGTCTTACCTGTACCGGGAACTCCTGTGACCAAAAGCTTCATAACTACATATATGAACGAAAATCTTAAATACGTTGTTAATATTTCCGTGATATACATGGGCCCGTGGCTTAGATTGGTTATAGCGTCCGGCTGATAACCGGGAGGTCCTGAGTTCAAATCTCAGCGGGCCCACTATTGCACTTATCATAAGTTTCTTGCTTTACTTTAATAACTTCACTATTAAATTCAAAAGATTCTTTCATGAATGGGGCATGAGCAGAATTATAAAAAATAATTAGTTTTTTCCCTTTTGGGGCTTCCAATTTACTGTAATACTCTTGAACAAGTTTGAGTGGTGTGTTATAATCGTTCTTTCCAGAAAAGAAATACACAGGAACGTCTATTCTAGGCACCTCCCTAAATGAATTCCACATTCTATATGATTCCCACATTGGCCCGCTGCCTCTTTTGGCACCTTTAAGCCATTTCAAGTAATCACTCAAACGATACTCTTTGGACCTAATGGAGATAAGGGCCAACTGCAAGGTATCTAAGTCCATACCCCCCCATAAGAACTTACCATATTAGCAAATTTAACATAATTATCATGATCTATATAAGGAATTTCTCCCAAATCTTTAAGCTTTTTTAATTCTTTTTGATTTCCCTTAGCTAGCATTTGTTGTGAGAGCCACTCATATGAGATACTTTGAGAAATAATATCATTTGAAACTGGTTGACTGACTCCAATATAAGCATAATAATCTTCAGGATAATTTTTAACAGTTTCAATACCAAGCAAAGCCCCCCAAGAATGGCCAAGAAGGTATATTTTCTCTTTACCAAATTTATTCTTTAAATATATAGTTAATTCATGTGTGTCGGATACATATTGTTCAATAGTCATTGTTTTTTCATTAAAATTACTTGGATTTGATTTACCTGCGCCTCTTTGGTCCCAGTGAACTACAATAAAATCCTTTTCTAAATCTCCGTTAAAGTATTGGGAAACACTCATCTGAGAAGCTCCAGGTCCACCATGAAGCCAAAGCAAGACTGGATTAGAAATATCGTTGCCTCTAATTAGAATCCATTGTTCCATTCCACCAATCTCAATTTTTTCAAGCATTGTTACACTATTCTCCAATATTTTTCCATCTTGTCCTCTAATTACTGGTGTTGAAACAGGAATAAATTCTGATAAGCATAAGAACATAATTAAAATTCCAAAGAATAATAATATGATTAAAAATTTATATCTCATATGTATCAGTTTTTTTATATAAACTTTTATTTAAATGTATTTTAAACTATCTGTGCTTTAATACACCTATTTTTGGACAGTATTTTTCTATGGTGCAGATGCTGCATTTTGGACTTATAGGGGCACATACATTTTGCCCATATGTTACAAGAATATCATTGTATTCAATCCAATGTTCTTCTGGAAGTTTTTCTCTTAATGCAAACTCGGTCTGAAATGGATTTTTTGTTTTGACATAGCCCCACCTGTTTGAAATCCTGTGCACATGTGTGTCGACACAAACTCCGGGTTTTCCGTATCCAAGTGTTATGACAATATTTGCCGTCTTTCTACCAACGCCCTTTAATTTCAATAGTTCATCTATTGTATCAGGGACTTTCCCATCATAATCTTCCAATATCCTGTGAGACATCTCAATAATCCTTTTTGCCTTTGTTTTATAGAATCCAACAGGGTATACCAGTTTCTGAATCTGTGTTTCATTTAGATTAATCATCTTTTGAGGGGTGTCGGCATGTTGAAAAAGTTTAAGAGATGCCGTCTTTGTAACTTCATCCTTAGTTCTAAGACTCAATACACAAGATATCAAGACTTTGTAAGGGTCTCTATCTGCTGCGACTTCAGAAACAATAGGAACTGAGAACTTCTTTATCTCTTCTCTTAATATCCTCAAGATTTCAGAGATATTAGTATTATCAATTATAGCTACCCCACCTTATACTTTTCAAAAAAATCTTGGATTATCTTGTTATGGTCAAAAGCTAAATTATCGGGTATTTTATCTAAATCAAATAAATAAAGCTCTCTGGCATCGTCTCCTGCTTTTGGTATTCCTTTTCCTTCTCCGTTAAAAACTATGCTTATCGTGTGCCCTCTTGGATCTCTATCAGGATCTGAATAGACTCTAAAAAAAGAGAGATTTTTAACATCGAGCCCAGTTTCCTCTTTTGCCTCCCTAATTGCTGCAGTTTCAACTGTTTCTCCATACTCAACGAATCCTCCGGGAATGGCAAAACAATCTTTGAACGGTTCATTCTCTCTTTTTATCAAAACTAGTTTATTACCAATAAGAATAATGATATCAACTGCCAGTGAAGGGGATCTTCTCATATCCTAACTCCAATAAGGCGCTTAAAGAAAATTGTAACGTACCCAAGTTTTGGTATCTTCATGATGCTTTTCCCAAGAATAGCATATTCAGGTACCCCTGGAAGTTTTTTGCCGTTTTCAAAATAAGAATCTTCGAAAGGATTATTGTCTCCTTTGGTAACAAAATATAAGGTTCCTTCCTCTTCTATTATGCTAATCGCCCGGTGTACTATGGGGATGTCTTGGTATGGCCTTTTATAGACAACAATGTCTCCAATCTGTATACTGCTTGGATCAGTTCCTTTAATCACGATAATATCGCCCCTATAATAGACAGGCTCCATGCTTCCAGAAATAACGACTGCTACTGGATTATCAACTTTCAGTGCATATGAAAGTGTGAAGCTAATGACTAGGTAAAGCACGACGGCAATTATTATACCTTCTATTATTTCCTTGCCTTCCTTCTTGTAATCCAATCTTTTCACTTCCAGAAGTACATAGTTGTTACAATATGAGATATAAGAAACCTTTTAAAAGTTTATTGATAGGTTCAATTGGTGATTTAATGAATGAGATGAATGATGACTATTCTATTCAAGTTGCCCATCCTGATGAAATAAGGGGCAGAATAATTTTTGAAATATCATACCAAGAAGTCTTTTTGGACCTTCTATTAAAGAAACTTGAAGAAAAGGGACTACTTAAGGCTGATGAATTTAAAAATGAAGTTCAAAAAGAAATAGAGCAAAATTATGGATTCTACGTTGACAAGTACTATGCCAGTAGGTAACTACTTCACAAGCTGATAAATTACTGAGGCCCACAAGACTGCGCATTTTTCCAGATTTTCTATTTTAACATATTCGTCAGAAATATGCCATGCCTTATCAGAATCAGGGGAATGGGCAATTGCAGGTATACCATTTAAATTTAGAATCTTTGCAACTGTTATACCCGAAGATGTTTCAAATTCCATAGGCATCCCAATTTCTTCAGCGGTTTTCTTGAAAGCATCAAGTAACTTACTATTTTGTTCTATGATGTGAGGGTAGTGCCTTGTAGTAACTTCACCTATTCTTATATCTATGTCTTTATCTTTTTTCTTTAAAATATCAATTTCCTCAGACATTCTTTTTAAAATCATATTCTCAGATATTCCAACAGGATATCTTACGTCAAGTGTTACTTTACACCTTGAAGCAACTATATTTGGAGCATTTCCACCAGATATCATTCCCACATTTACTGTTGGTGGAGTAAATCTAGAATCGTATTTAAGATTAAAATCAAATTTTTCAAAATCAGAGATTAACTTTGATACTTTTATTATGGCATTGATTCCAAGTTCTGGTGTTGAGCCGTGTGATTGCTTGCCAAAACTTTCAAGATCAAACCATACTGCGCCTTTTTCTCCGATGACTGCCCGGTCTATTGAGCCACTGTCTGGAACAATCGCATAGTCTGGCTTAAACCCTTTCTCAACAATATACTCAACTCCAAAATGAGACCCCATCTCCTCATCAGAAACTGCACAGAAATAAATAGTTCCTTTGAACTTTAATCCACTTTTAATCAATGCTTTTATTCCCGCCCATGATGCTGCAAGACTGCCTTTGTTATCAAGCGCACCTCTTCCATATATTTTGCCATCCTTCTCATATGGTTGGAAAGGATGCTGTGTCCAGCCTTCTCCTGGGGGAACTACGTCCATATGAGACATGATAGCAACAGAAGGAGATCCGTTGCCTATTTTTCCAATATAGTTTGGCCTCTTTTCGTCTTTTGAGATTATTTGAACTTCTGCGCCTATCTCTTTCATACATTTCATTATGGTGTCGTGTAATAGATATTCATCTCCTGGTGGATTTACAGTTTCAGTTTGAATTAGACTAAATAAGAAATCTATCATTTCTTGTTTATCAAAATTTGAGTTAATCTTAGATGCTATCTCATTTATCTTCACTATAACTCCCCCGCGTATTTTAAAGCCAAATAGAAGTATTTCTTTGTAAGTTCTTTGGCAGAGCTATCTACTGCAGCCCTGTATCCATTTACCTTTGCCCGAACACATGCCCTATAACATTTATAGAATAAAAGCAGTTTTTGTATTTCCTTGTCATTACTCTCTAGGATATATTTATCAGAGAAGGCTTTAGAAAGGTCTTCTCTCCCAAGAAACTCTAAATCCATGCATAGGAATGCAATCTCGGCTGCAACGTCTGTTGTGTTAATTGCTGGGTTGAATTCAATTGCATCAAAGATATAGGTATCTTTTGGAGTGACAAAAATATTCCCAGAATGAAGGTCTCCATGAGTTTCTAGTATTTTGCCTTTTTTAACTCTTCTTTCAAAAAGTGCAGCATTATTATTAATGAACTCAAGATTTTTTCCAATAAGAGTATTGAACTCATCGCTTGAAAATAGTTCGCCTATGAAAAATTCCAAATCCTTGAAGTTATCCATAACGTTCTTTTTTACGTTGGCTAAAGACCCATATTTTCCATTAGAGTCGACTTTTGCCATTTTATGGAAAAGTAGTATCTTCAATGCTATTTCTTCGACTATATCTTTTGTAATCTTGTTTTTTCCTATTAGGTTTCTCATTATGTATTTTTCAGGAAGCCTCTTCATTACTATAGTGTATTCAAGGGGCAATCCGGCATCTGAGAGAACTAAAACATCACCATCTTTTATCAATGGTGAAACTTTAAGATACATGTCAGGACACAATAACTTGTTAATTCTATACTCTTCTATGCAATAGAGTTCTCTTTTATTGAGAGTTGAGTAATCAAGGAATGGATATTTAATATCCTTTTTTATTTTATATGCGTGCTTTTTTGTTAGAAAGACATATGATATGTGGGTTTCTTTAATTTCCTCTATCTTTTCATTAAATGTTTTATCAGAAATCATTGATTTTAGATGCTCGTTCATTGAAAATAATTAATTACCTATATTTAAAAGGTTTTATGGCATAATACAGCGCTAGAAATTGAATGAAGCCCAAATTAGCTTTTATTTCGTTTTTTTAGTCATTATTGTTTTACAATATACTTAATAAAAAAGTGTTTCACCCGAAACTTTAAAATAGACAGCAAAGGCATTATTTGTGTGGTTTAATGTGTGGAATCGTAGGAATTATCAATGGAGGCAATGTATCGATAAAAAATGACCTCTTAAAGTCCTTAAAAAGGCTTGAATACAGAGGTTATGACTCGGTAGGCTACGCTGATTCACAAGGTAATGTAGAAAAAGAGGTAGGCGAAATATCTAAATTCATGGATAACATAAAAGATTCCACAACTTCATGTGCGATTTCTCATACAAGATGGGCGACACATGGAGGAGTCACAAAAACAAATTCCCATCCACACTGGGATTGTCATAAGAATATATTTACTGTTCACAATGGGATTATTGAAAATTACGAAGATTTAAAAAAAGAGCTTATTTCAAAAGGCCATGTTTTTATTACAGAAACTGACTCTGAGGTAATTTCACATTTTTTTGAAGAAGAGCTTAAATCTAAAAATATGATTGAAGCCATAAAGTCTTTCATCAAAAGGATTGAAGGAACATATGCCATACTTATAATTGAGAAAGGTAAGAACAGGATTTATGCCATAAAGAAGGATTCTCCTCTTGTTTTGGGACTTGCAAAAGACAGGTTCTATTTGGCCTCTGATATTTATGCATTTTCAGATAATACCAATAAGGCAATTTTTTTTGAAGATGAGGAGTTTGCAATAATAGATCCTGATAGATATGCTTTTTACGATAAAAATGGCGATGAATTGAAAAAAGGAACATACGAATTCAGCTGGGCAATCTCTCAAGAAGAATCAGTTCATGATTATCCGCATTACATGCTAAAGGAGATCCATGAGCAGCCGATATCTGCTCAAAGATTGATTAATTCTCTTGATGTTGAGCAGCATGATAAGGTCAATAAGATAGCTAGCCTTATCAAGAGCTCAAAGAGAGTCGTATTTACTGCTGCAGGAAGTTCTTATTATGCTTCTCTTCTTGGAATTTATTTCCTCAACAGAGTCGGTGTAAATGCCCACACACTTATCGCAAGTGAATTCCAGAATTTTATGCTTGTTGATAAGGATACCCTCTTCATTGCAATATCTCAGAGTGGTGAAACAATGGATGTCGTGGCTGCAACAAAGTGGGCAAGAGATAGAGGGGCTAAGATAGTATCGCTTGTTAATGTTCCACACTCAACACTTCAGAGGATGTCTGATATCTCTCTTGAAATTCACGCTGGACCTGAAATATGCGTGGCAGCTACTAAGACATTTACAAACCAGATTGTTGCACTTTTGTATCTTTCACACTTATTGGGATTTTCAGTCAACATGAAAACTATCCCTGAAAAAATAGATTATGTGATAAAAGAAAACGAAGAGGCCATTAAAAAGATGGCCGATGAGCTTTATGAGAAAAAGGACATATATATAATCGGAAGAGGTTTGTCTTATCCTCCTTCTAGGGAAGTGGCTTTGAAGTTAAAAGAGATTTCTTATATTCATGCAGAAGGTATGATGGGAGGAGAATTAAAACACGGAACTATAGCATTGATTGAGCCCGGTACTCCAGTTATAGCATTGATCCCTGGAAAAGATTTTGACATGTACTCAAATGCAAAGGAAGTTGAGGCTAGAGGGGCAAGAGTAATTAAAATAGCTAACATGATGGATTCTGACTTTAAGATTGACGTAACAATAAATGATGGAAAATTTGCAATTCTTTCTGTTATCATAGGCCAGCTCCTGACATACTATATTGCAAGAAAAAAAGGACTTCCGATAGATAAGCCAAGGAATCTTGCAAAGTCTGTTACCGTTAAATAGTCAAAGCCCTTGCCAGATTTTATCCCCGACGTAGTGAAGGGTCTTTATCACCTTCCCTTCTTTCATTGAAGATATCTCTTCAGAACTGTACATTGCAATACCAACTGCAATTGGCTTCCCATGTTTTTCGTCTAAAATTATCACCGGCCCATCTTTTTCTATTTTTGGATCTACTTCTTTTATTCCCGGCCGCATGACATCTGCCCCTTTAGATATAAATGGAACTGCGCCCATATCAATTACTATTCTTCTAGGGATCTCGTCTTTTTTAAGTGATATTAAAAGTTTCAAGGACGGGATGAAATTATTTTTCAGTTTCAAAAAAGAAGGTGAATCGTTTACATATATTATGTCAATGTTTTCATCTAAATTTGAGATTTTAAATGAAGACTTGGCATCTATGCTTTGTAAAATGTTTTCTCCGAAAAGATTTCGAATGGAAGTTAAAGCATCTTTTATTTCACCTTTTTTTAGGTCGTGAAGCGATTTTTTCTTCATATAACTTTTATATTACTTTATTATGTATTTAAGTTTATAGGGAAATTTTTTTGAAATATTCCGCCGTTAACTTTAAATACTATTCCATGATGTTTTCATAATAGGTGATATATTGGCTCAAAGACCACTCGACATCATACACAGAGCTTTGGATTCCAATGTCCTAGTAGAGCTTAAAGGCGGTAGAGAGTTCAGAGGAACTCTTAAAGGTTATGACATTCATATGAATCTTGTAATGGAGGCTGCTGAAGAGCTTCAGAACGGAGAATCTGTAAGAAAGTTAGGACATGTAGTTGTAAGGGGAGACAACGTTGTTTTGATTTCACCAAGTTTGGAGGATTAATATGAGTAAAGGAACACCTTCCTACGGTAAGAGGAACAATAAAACACATGTGAGATGCAGAAGGTGTGGAAATCATTCTTATCATGCTTCTCATGGCGTCTGCGCATCATGTGGCTTTGGTAAATCTGCAAAGATGAGAAGCTACAATTGGTGTAAGAGGAAATGATTGACACAAGGATTATAGTAGAAGGAGTTTCAGATATTGAAACCTTGTCAAAGGCTATACAAGATTTAGCCTTGGGTTCTGAATTTGGAGTTACAATCTCTTCTATAATTCCTACTACCAACGTTGAGATTGCTAAAAAATCAATAGTTGGTGCGGATATTGTTTTAATTGCAACAGATGCAGATAGACCCGGTAGGGAACTCTCCGACAGACTTTTTGAAGAACTTAAAGGAAATGGAGTTATACTTGAAAGGGTCAAATTTCCTAAAGGGCGTGACCTTGAGCATACAGATCTTTTTTTAGTTTCTAAAGAGATAAAAAATAGCCTTGTCAGAATTGGTTTAAAGTCCCTTAAATCGATGGGCGCTGTGATACAAAAGGAAAAATTAATACGCTCTCTTGAGGGAGAATTATCCTCTTTAAAAAATGAAAACGAGGATTTAAACAAAAAGATAAAAACTTTTGAAGAGACTCTAGACGGGTTTGAGGGAGAGAAGGATTTAATTACCAAACTTGAAGAAGACATAGACAGATTAAATGTTGAAAAGAATGAAATAGAGCTTGAGAATTCTGAACTTAAAAAAGAACTTACTGCTAAAGATGACAAGATTTTTGAACTCGAGGCAAGATATAAAGATCTTGAGGCAAAGATTTTGAATATATTTGATCTTGAGAGCTACTGGTCAAAAATCTCTAATGACCAATCGCCAACTGCTTCTGAGATACGAAAGGCCATAGGCATACTTGGGCTTGACCGTGTTGAAGCTTCTGATGACTTTATAGTTTCTCCGTCTGAAGAAAACGTTTTCAGGGTCTTAAAACTCATAAAGATGGGCCGAGAGCTTAATAAAAATTAATTGATTTTTTTCTAATTACAATGTAATTTGACTCCATTAATTTTATAAATTAAACTTTAATGATTAAATCTAGGGCTGGTAGCGCAGTGGAAGCGCACTCCCTTGGCATGGGAGAGGCCGTGGGTTCAAATCCCACCCAGTCCACTCTTACTTATTCTTTTTTAGCTCTTCAATCTCTTTTCCTAGCATATCAAGTTTTTCAAGAATTTGTTTCATTTCTCTGTTTGAGTCTTTCTCTACAAAATAAGCAGAAATTGCTGCAGTGAGCATTGACATGAAACCAATTCCTAAAAAGATAAGGACTATGCCGAGGGCCCTCCCAGCAGGTGTAATTGGTGCAATGTCCCCGTATCCAACTGTTGAAACAGTTTCTATGGCCCACCAAATTCCGTCAAAAAAAGATTTGCCTTTTTCAAATAAAGAAAAAATAAATCCACAGATAAAAACTAAAATAACTGTGAGATACAAAACGTAGTTGATCGAATTTTTAGCATAGAATTTTTTAAATCCTTTTGTTCCTCTGCCCATAACAACAAACACCCTCAATACTCTGAGAATTCTTAGTATCCTTAAACCTTCCAATCCCGCCAAACCTCTCAAAGGCAAAGGAGGGGTCAATAAAATAATAGCTAGATTTAACCAATTTGTCTTCACATAATTTCTTTTGTCTTTGGTGGCTGAAATCATTGCCACAAACTCAAAGACAAAAGCAAGCCAAATTAAAATATCTATTACATATGCTATTAGCCTCAAAAGAGGTATTGTGCTTGTCAATTGTATGTACAAAACAGGAAGCACGAGAATCCCAAAAATAATCATTGGAATCTCAAAATAACGTTCTAATTTAGTTTCATCCATGCCTATAGTTATTTTCTTTAAGTATATAAATTTATATATAAATTTCAATTAATGTTTAATATAATGAGTTTGAGATAATTTTGTGAATCAATCTAAAAACATTCTATCAAAGATATTCTATGGAGGAGAGGATCCCGATAATTATGGTATAGGATATCTTCACTGGGTAGAGAAAAGGCCAACTTTGAGGTACATCAGGTGTAGCGACATTTCACATTTTGATGGTACAGGCATTCATTTTGAAACAAAGACTATTCCATTCCATAGGATAAAAATAATTTTTAATAGAGGTGGAGAAATTCTTTTTAAAAAAGATGTAGAGGGACTTGTTATTTCAATTCCAAAAAAATTATTTATTTAGGTTTTGTCCCTCCATATACTGCAAAGTTATAGTATTTCCACACAACATCAATTTCACTAAATCCAATTTCTTTTAGCCAAGAAAGTTGATCTAGGAGTATTTCAGGCCTATCCTCTTTATGGTGCTTTGCCATCCATGTATCCTCTATTTCATCTCCTGGAAGGCTTTGAGCCATAAAATCTTTCCATTTAGCGATGTATAATTTATGAAGGGATTCACTTGAACCTAAAATGATATCAGCGTTATAGAAAACTCCTCCTTCTGATAGGGAATTAAATATTTTGGTATAGAACTTAATTTTCTCTTTTTTTGTTTCTAAGTGGTGAAGCGCTAAAGAGGATACTACAGCATCATAATTTTTATCAAATTCAAATTTTCTTATGTCTTGAAGATAAAAATTTACATTTTTGTATTTGTTCAATCGTATTTTGGCTTGTGCAATCATGTTTTCGGCAAAGTCAAGGCATGTGAGATTTGAATCTGGGAATCTTTCTTTTATCTTCATTGAAACATATCCAGTTCCACATCCTAGGTCGATTACATTGAAGGAATTTTTTTTGTTAAAAGGAATAGAAGAAACTAGGGCATCGATCATTTGGATATAGTCTGGAACCAATTTAACAATAATATTGTCAAATTCTGAAGCTTCTTCTTCAAAGTGCTTTTTTACACCTTTCATGAATATAAATAAAATTTAGAATAATTAAATTTAACTATTAAAAAATAGAAGAAAAAATATTATTAATTACCTTTGTGGTAGCTGCGTGATTTGTTTCTTCTTTGAGAGTGTCTTCTGTCCTTCTGAGAGTGCCTTCTTTGATCTTGAGAATATCTTTCATTATCTACTGTTATAGCCATTATTTTTTTCAAGTAAGGTCTTTCTACGCTTTCTATTGTAAATGATGGATAGGTATCAAGTATTTTTGTAAAGTTATTGTAGTCTCTGTCTGTCAAAAGGTTAATTACTTTTCCGGACTCTCCGGCTCTTGCAGTTCTGCCTATTCTGTGAACATAATCGTTAGAATCATTTGATATGTCGTAGTTATAGATGTGAGAAACATTATCTATGTGAAGGCCTCTAGCGGCAACATCAGTACATACTAATACACCGGCTTTAGCATCGTTGAATTGTTTAATATTTTTTGTACGCTTGTTTTGTGTCAATCCACCGTGAATTGGAATTGCTCTAATGTTATTTGCCCGGAGATTTTTAACAACATAATCTGTTGTGTTTCTAGTGTTACAGAATATCATTGCAAGATCTGAGTTTTCAGTATTTAATAGGTGCACAAGAAGGGATAACTTCATGTTTCTAGGTATGTCGTAGTACACTTGTTTTAGTTTTTCTGGGTCGACCATCTTTTCTGCTGAGACACTTGTTGGTTTAATCATATATTTGTTTGCCAATCTTTTGATGTCTCTTGAAATAGTTGCAGAGAAGAATAAAGTTTGTCTGTTAGTTGGACATTCCATTATTATTTTTTCTACATCTTCTAAGAATCCCATGTCAAGCATTCTGTCTGCTTCGTCTAGCACGAGTATTTTTATCTTAGAAAGATTAATTGTTCCTCTTTGAAGGTGATCCATTAATCTGCCCGGCGTAGCTATAACTACATGGGCTTTTGGTATATCTTTAATCTGTTGATTAATCGATACCCCACCATATACAGGAATAACTTTCAAATTTTTCTGAGTTGAAATCTGTCTAAGTGATTCTTTAACTTGTTCAGCAAGTTCTCTAGTTGGTGTGAGAACTAGTGCTTGTAATCCTTCTTTTGGACTTAGTTGCTCAACTATTCCGCATCCAAAGGCCAATGTTTTGCCTGAGCCTGTTGATGATTCTCCAATAATATCTTTACCCGCCATAATGTCAGGTATAGACATTTTTTGTATCTCTGTTGGTGTGCTAAATCCTAATTTTTTTATGGCGATAAGTAGCTCTCTACTTAAGCCTAAGCTTTCAAAATTCATTCTATTTACCTCTTATTAAATTCAGCATTGCCCATAGAAAAAGCGAAATGTTCAAAAATTGAGCAAGTGCCCTCTCAAAACTAGTAATGCTACTAAACTTAAGAATTTAAAGTTCATTTATAAGTGTTTCTGATTGATAAGTAGAATTAAAAAAATTAAAATAAATTTATGGAACTATAAGGTCCATCTGAATTGTGTCAAATACTCCGTTGTCGGAATATGCCATCATAGTAATCTTATATGTGCCTGAAGGAACATTTGACCCTACTTCAAAGGTGGCCTGGTAAGTCCCTAGATTGTGTGCTTTAATCTTTTGTGTGCCAGGCGTTATATTTACATTTACACCTTGTGGTAGCCCCATTACCCTTACCTTGACATCGTTTTGGGTGAAGAATCCTCTGTTTTCTACCTGTATAAATGTCTGCTGGACTCCGGGGACAACATTGAAGTTTGTTAAAATCTTTCCATCTCGTATTATTGTGTCTCCGCCTGTCACTGCAAACTGTTCGATGTCAACTTTTGGGTAAAGCGCTTGTTTTCCCTTCTCACATGGACAAAGTGAGTATAGTTTCCAAGTGTAAGTAATTCCACACCGAGAAGTTTGGGGATCATTAACTACTTTAATGTATTCTACTTCCTTCCAGAGTATACCCGGAACAGGGTAAAAAAAAGAAATTGAATCTCCCCCACAAGAATAGAATGGTTCAGTCATTTCTTGTTGATTTTTTAATTTTATAGTCACGTTATAATCAGCACACCCCACTATGCATCCATCATCACAAAGTTGACAATTCAAATCACTTCCACTTATATCTAACAAATAAATACAATCCTCACTAGCCCCACTTGGCGGGTAATAGGTTGCAGATTGCCCAGGTTGTAATGTTTCATTTACGGACTGCAGTAGTTTTATACTATAACACTCATTTTTTCCATCAACTTCTCCTATAATAATACCGGGAGTTATATGAGTTTGCCCAAAAAGAGTTGGCAACGTGCTAATCGCTAATAACAATACAATACTTAAAGAAATATATTTCTTATTCATAGGTACACCTTTACATATAAAATTGCAAATCAATATTTAAATATTTCCCTTATTGCCGAATTGATTATTTTATTATTCGTCAAAAATCGTTTTGATCTATTTCATCCATGAAATAATCTTCTTTCCCATCTAGCACTATTTCAAGCTCTTTTGGGGTCAATAAAGGTTTTTTGTACCTTTTTGCATCGTCGATTCCAATCCTTGGGCATGCGCATATTACATAGCTATCATAATCAAAACCATAAATCTTATCAGGCGAAACTTCATCCATCAAAATTATATCTGCAATAAATCCAGAGTCTTCTATCTTCCTCTTTAGTATTTTTGCTAAGGCCATCCTCTTCTGCCCTTTCTTTGATGAAACAATTAACCCAAATTTCTTTGAATCTTTTGCTCTAAAAATTGCCCCAAATCTTTCCTTTAAGATCTTATCCCGGTAATCATTTAGTGAATAAATTCCATCACAATCGAAAGCAAAGACCTTTTTCTCAGTAGATATTGCAACTCCTAGTGGGTGAAATCTTCCCTCACCTACAAAAATAAAAAAATCGACTTTATCAGAAACTTTAGAAGCAGAGGAAAAGTCACACCCCAATATCTGGCCAGGATATTTTACTCTGATATCTCCTTTCCCAATAACTACTTCAAATCCTTCACTTTCTAAGTATTCTTTTACTTTTGGAAGTTCTCTCACATAATTTACAGTTGATACCAATCCCACTTTTTTTCCTTCCTTCTTTATCGAATCAATGTTATCTTTTAATAACTCCATATATGGGAAAACGAAATCAACCTCTATGAAAATCATTGGAATACTACTTTCAATGGGTAAAGATGCATGACCAAAATTAACTAAACAATCACATTCTTCTTCAAACTCAAAACTTGGAACGTCACAGGCACCATAATTAAAATTTCCAGAGACTATTACTTCATATCCATGTTTTTTAAGTTCGCTAGAAATATAATCTGCATAAATCTTTAATCCTTCAGGCAATACTAGCCCTACTCTCTTTACCTTCAATTCTTCTAATCTCTTTAATAATGGGTTTAAATCAAACTGATACTTCAATTCTTTTCCACTCCTTTTCATTTGATGGGACTTCTATTTCATCCTGCTCTATAGCTTTGTTGAATGAAGAATAAGTTAAATTCTTACTGTTTTCTACTCCGTCAATAATAAACTTACCAACATCTCTTCCACCAAGGGAGATAACATACTGTATAAATGCACCTTTCAAGTCTTCCATCCTAACATCTTTTATATTTGTAGAAATATACTTCATCTTTTCTTTTAATTCACCAAAATCAAAAATATGATCTTCAAAAGGTGTGTGGGGCTTTGGAACAAATGGATTAAATGAAGATTTTGTCCTTATTATTTTCCTTGAGATTTTTATGAAATTAATAATTTCGTCAAGGTCTTTTTGTTCTTCCCCTGGAAGTCCAAAAATAAAGTAAAGCTTTACTGATTTGGAGTATTTTTTTATCAGACTTATTTTATCAAAGAACTCTTCATCCTTATAGTATTTACCCACTTCACACCTCAAAGATTCTGAAGATTCTGGAGCCAACGTTATAGTGTCCTGCCCAAGTAAAGGTATCGTTTTCTCATCTATGTCCATAAGTTTTAGTGACGGAAGAGAAATTTGGAATCCTAGTCCACTTAAACTTTTGATAATTTCATCAAGTGACGAAGGCATATCTGATCCTATCAAAGCAATCTTTTCAAACTTTGTTCTCTTTTGGCCTTCTTTTATTATATTAATTAATTCTTCCTTGCTCCGTTCCCTATAAGGGCCAAGAGCATTTCCTGTAAGACAGAATGCGCATCTACTTCTACAACCTCGCGATACTTCTAAAAGAAATGTCCGATTGAATGACTCCTCAAAGTCTCCCCACTGGATAGGTTCATAAAGCGGATGATAAGTAAGTTTTTCTATTCTTCTTTTGATCTTATTTTCTTTGTGAATCTCGGGTATATAGAGCCCTTCTATTTTTCCAAATTCATCTATTTCTTTTTTCGGGTCATCTAAAGTAGAATAAATATCTAAAAACTCGACTAGAGATTTTTCAGCGTCACCAATAAATGCAATATCAAAAACATCGTCTAATATGAAAGGATTGACGTTAAGTGGGCCGCCTGTAATAACTAAATGATCTTTTCTATTCTCTCTCAACAATGGTATATTGTTCTTTTTAAGAATTTTAAGAAGATTGATGATACCATACTCATAATTTAGAGAAAACAAAAATGCTTTAAAATTTTTCAGCATATCTTGAGATTCAATTGATCTTTCAAAATCCAGAAAAAATCTTTCTACTGAAAATCCTTCTGCCTCATTTACAATATTATAAATATAATGAAGACCAAGATTTGAGTTACCGGCACGGTATACATCTGGATATATTAATGCAAATCTATTAATTGCTTTTTTTTTAATGGTGCCGTATTCAGTGAATCTCATTACTCCTTCCACCCATCCTCTCCGACTAAGGGCACAAAAACGCACCCGCCATGCTTCTTTATGTCAAATGTTGTGTCATTTTTCTTTTTTACTACCAGAAGTTCCTGATAGTATCTTTCCATCCCCACAGGAGCTATTATCATGCCATCTTCTTTCAACTGATCTTTCCAACTTTGTGGAACTTGTGGGGCTGCTGCAGTCACGATTATCCTATCGTATGGTGCATCTTCTAGGTATCCTTTTGTGCCATCCCCAAGAACTACCTTCACATTGTATCCAGCCTTTTTGAGATTCTCCCTACCGAATTGATATACTTCAGGTATTCTTTCAATTGTAACAATGTTTTGATCTCCACATATTTCAGCAATCAATGCAGCATTATAGCCAGATCCTGTTCCTATCTCTAATATTTTGAGCCCAAATTTAAGTTCTGAAACTTCTAACATCAACGCAATCATTGAAGGTGCAGAGATAGTCTGCCCAGAACCGATTGAAAGTGGAGTATCTCTGTAAGCCTCTTCTTTTAGATTTCCAGGAATGAAATTACTTCTGTCAACTTTCAAGAAGGCCTCTTTTACATGTTCACTTTTAATGTAGCCAAATTTTTCAAGATAAGAAACCATTTTATTCCTAGATTCGTCATTTATGGACATCAAGACTCCTTCCACTTTTAGCGGATTGTGAGCAGTATATCCTTCTAATTTCAGAAGCGGGAGCAGAAAACTCATAACCTTTTGAAGCGAGTATTTTTTCAATTACCATATCATAATCATCAATAGTAATGTTATCTCCTTTAGAGAACATCTCTTCTCTTTCTGCAAAAGCTCTTAGAGAGAGATGCCCATTTTCAGTTCTTAAAGTAATCTTAAGGACTGAAGGGATATCTTCTGGGATGATGTATAAAGTGTTAATATCTTTAGCCAATGAGGAATCCCCTTTTATTTTAGAATCAATATGATTAACATAGTATTTTTTCTTATTGACTTCCAGTAATTCACCAACTTCAAAGAGTTTATTTTCGGGGGAATCGATTAATATTTTTTTTGATTCTTCAAAGTAAGAAATTACAGCAGTGATCTTAATCAACGCCTCTTTTTCAAGAATAACTTGAAATATTTCACCACAATTATTACATTTCCTTAATTCCTGTCTTCCTCTTTTTTTTATTACTTCATATTCTAAATGTTTACACACAAATCATAGGAAAACATTATCTTTAAAATAGTTATCGGAAAAGAAGAAGTATACCAATACTAATATTTATTTAAAATAATAATATATTTTTTACCATCAATTATAAAAACTTGAGAAAGCATATAATTATGCCCGGAGATGTCTAATGATAAAAAGAATAATTGGATTATCAATCATGGGTGTGGGAATTATAATAGGTGGCTATTTTTCAATATATTATAGTTTAATAGATAATCCAACAATGCTTCTGATACTATCTGTAATTATTACAATCATATTTATCCTTGGATTATTTATCCTGATTTTAGATAGGCGAGAAAAGAGACTGAAAAAAGAAAAGAAGATAATTCTTCAGATGATTAAAAATGCTAGAGCTGCCCAGGAAAGGCAAACTTATTCTGGGGCCTTTGATGATTTAAAGAGAAGAAGAATGTATTAGATGACTTTGAAATCAAAAACTACGTGCCAAACACCAGGGGAATATTTTTTTATCTTTCTATAGGAAATTGATTCCAAATGTTTTCCTTTTTTAGATAGTATCTTTTCAATATGGCTCTTAAAATTAAGCTCAACTTTTTCTGGCACGGTGTTGTGATAGTGGATAATGCCGCCGTCTTTTATCATATCCAAAGCCTTTAGGAGAAACTTCTCATCGTCAGAGAAATATCCCATTATTATTCTATCTGCTTTGAAGTTTGGATTAAAATCAAGACAATCAGTGTTTACCGCCGTGACACGTCCTTCAAGATTATTTAGCGCTATATTATCTAATAGAAGATCATAACTATTCGGATTTTTTTCTAAAGCCCAAACTTTAGATTTCCCATATTTTGCAATTGGCAATGTGAAGTATCCAATCCCAGAAAACATATCGATGACTACTTCATCTGGAGCCGATATATGGGCCATTCTTATCCTCTCAGCAATATTCCCTGAAGAAAACATCACTTTAGAAAGATCGATTTTGTATAGAATTCCATTTTCTTTATGGATTGTAACAAAGCTATCGCCTATTATGATTTGATAATGAGGGATTCTAAATTCACCTGAGACGAGTCCTTTTTCTAAAACGGCCTTGCATTTGAAACTTTCATAAAAACATCTGCCAATAAAATCTTTCAACTGCTTGTACTCCTCAGGAATCACAAGAATTATAATGTCCCCAAGTTGTTCATAGCCCTTCATTATTTTTTTTATATCGTCTCCAGATATCTTCGTCATTAGTTGCTCTCTTAGTTTTTTTATTTTCCTATCTTCCACATAGAACATTAATCCAAAATACATAAAAGGTTTTCAATTAACTATATTTATGGAAAGTTGTGTTCTTACAGGAAATGAAATTAGAAAACTTATAGAAGATAATAGTCTTATCCAGAACTATATTGATCTAGATACGCAGATTACGCCTAACGGGTTTGATATGACTGTTAGAGAAGTTCATAGAATTGTATCTGAAGGTGCTGTAGATTTTAGTAATCAGAAGAGGAAATTGTCTGAAACAAAGAAAATAGAATTTGTTAATGATTTTGTTTTTTTAGAAAAGGGAGCTTACAAAATTATATACAACGAGATTGTAAATATACCTTCTAATATAGTAGCTCTAGGAAGACCACGTTCAACTCTATTAAGGTGTGGTGCAAACGTTGGGACCGCTGTGTGGGATAGGGGTTACAGTGGAAGAAGCGAATCCTTGCTTTCAGTTGATAACGAAAAAGGCATAAAAATATTCAAGGATGCAAGAGTTCTGCAATTAGTATTTATGAGAACTTTGACAGATGACTCTTTATACAAAGGGATTTTTCTAAAAGAGAATATATAATCAAGTTAAGATATGATCCCCAATTGCAAGAATATTGTTCCTTCTAACTATTATTAAAGGCTTGTCTTTAACTTCGTCGCCTCTTAGAATTTTTACATTTTCCATTACTAAATTGAGTTCTAAGTCATAACCTGCTAAAGTTCCGTCAATTTTCCTGCCATCTTTTAGAACAATGCTGACTGTTTCTCCGATATTGTTGTGAACAATGTCAAAAGGTTTTTCAGCACCTGCACTCTGATATTCTTCTTCCTGCTCATAGCTTTCTTCTCTGTCGTCCATGAAAAGAATTGAGTTAAGTCATTTAAAAGAATTTCCATATGCGCCCTTAGCTTATTGAATCTATTTATTAACTAATTCGATAGTTTGCGTTGGGAAAGCGAATTCGATCTTATGTTTTTCAAAAGACTCCATAATTTTTAGATTAATTCTATCAACAATCTCAAAATAATTTGGTTTGTTAGTCACCCAGTATATTACCATAATATTTTTTGAAAAATCGCCAAATTCAGTGAAGTTGATCATTATCCTTTCTTTTGAAGTTCCTTCTTCGGATAAAACAGCTTCACGAATAAGTTCTTTTGCTTTTTTTATTTTCTCAGAATTCATATTATAAGTAAGGCCAATTGTCATCTTCATTCTTCTTGCCCATTGCCTTGAAATGTTTTCAACTTCTGTTTGGGTAAATTTTGAGTTTGGAATAAAAACTATGGATCCTTCCAGAGTTTCTATCTGGGTAGTTCTAATACCTATTTCTTTAACAGTACCATCATAACTTCCAACTTTTATTCTCTCTCCTAAAAAGAAAGGTTTATCAAATAAGACTGTTGTTGATCCGAATAAATTACTAATAAGGTCTTTTGAGGCAAGGGCAAACGCAAGGCCCCCTATACCAAGACCTGCTAACATTGGACCTATTTCAATTCCAAATTCATCCAAGATAGTGATAATTGCAATTCCAAAAACTATAACACTAATAACTTTTCTAATTATGGGCAAAAGGTGATCATCCAAGTCAGTTTTAGTTTTTTGTGTTAGTGGTAAAAGATAGTTCTCAATCAATGAATCTAAAAATCTTGATATAAACCAAGCAACGTTTAGGGCTACAATCATGTAAACTATATGCCCAAAGTATTTAGGTATCATAGGATAATTTGGAAATGATAGGAATCCCCAACCTAACATCAATCCAAAGATCACAATAAAAATTACAAGAGGCTCCTCCACCATGTCCACAAGTATGTCGTCAAATTTAGTTTGTGTTTTCTTTGCAATTTTTTTCAGAAGTGTCTTTGAAAAATAGTATACAGTTTTTCCTATAACTACAAACCCTGCTGTAACTAAAAAGAAAATTAAGTAAGAGATAAGGGTATTATCAAAATATGTTTGTGAAAGTAGAGAATTTATATCCATCCTGATACACCTAAGAGCTTAAAGTCAGGAAAAATATTCATATATAAATATAACGAATTTTCATAGATTTGCATTAAAGAGATGTGCAGAGATATATACTTCAATTAGAGCGGCGATTAGCAATAGAGGAATTATTAATGCAAATAACTTAAGTCCTTTTTTTATGTTAATCTTAAGGGCTTCAGACCTTGATTTGCCTTGGGGCGGCAAGATAATATCTTTTCCAAGCCTAAATCCTTGAGAAGCGGCTATTAAGATGGCAGGTATTTCAATTATACCGTGAGGGAGTATTCCCATTGAGAAAACTAAGTTATTTCCCCCTTCAGCAATAAATTTGCCGTATAGGATTCCCAAAACAGTTCCGTTTCCCCATAGGGAAATGAAAGGGAAAAATCCGAAGAAAACTCCTAGCATCATTATAAGAAAAGATGTTCTAGTGTTAACAAAGAATATGGTGAAGAATAGCTCAATTTTGCTCATTTCCTTTAAAGGCCCAAACATGTCTTGGAATTCTTTTAAGAAAGCATCTATGACTTCAGGATTATTATTCAGCAATACTTTGAAAATATAAACTCCTGAAAAAGCTCCTAAAAGAAATAATCCCAAGGATACTAGTATCAGGATATTATTTTCTTTTATTGTTTGAAAAACTTCATTTTTGTAAAAAGAAGTTATTTTTTCTTTTGTGCCTTCCATGATAAAATCCTCTTTGTAACGATCATCAGTAACAATGCACCCAATAGAAGCCCTAGACCAACTATGATTTTAAATATATTGTATTTTCCGATTGCTCTGTCAGAATATTTCTGAGATTCTATGGCAGATGCGATAGCATCAGTGTATCTTCCCCTGTTATAAAGTCTTCTTGCTTCTGTTAAGAGATCATCTGCTTTTTGGACGTCGTTTTCATAAAACATTGTATTTTTTGCTTCCTTTAGTTTACTGTCTGCAGTGTCAATCTCAATTTTGGCCCTTTGCATTTCTCCCTGTCCAAGTCTTTCAAGAATTTCTATTGATTTATCTATCAGTTCAATTCTCTTCTTGAGATTGCTCTCTTTTTCAGCTTGAGATAAGTAATACACTCCTTCATTAAATACAGCTTCTTCGGAAACAGTGATGCCTTTGTTTCGTGCCTCATTTTCTAGATTCTTTGCTTTCTGAAGCCTTTCATTAAAATCGTTGTTTATAGAATTTGTTTGAGATTCGAAGATAGTTATTGCTTGAGAGATAGTTGTATATGCCTCCCTGTAAAGCCCAAAGGAGTAATTATTTTGTGCTTGTTGAATCAAAGAATTTATTGTGTTAGTTTCAGTTGGTTTTATTTCAGAGAATCCATTCTTTTTCATTGAATCAAAAGCGGTTAAAAAGGAAGTTGATTCCTCGTCATAATTTCCTTTGTATTGTATTCTTTGGTCAATAAGATTAGAGTTTCCTGCAGCAAAGTCAAATAGATTCAAAGCAAAAAGGGCATTATCTTCCTGGACAACATAGGTATCTTCAAAAAGTGATTTATCGCCTATGAGTAATATCATTCCATTGCCAGATTTAATATATCCTGATACTGGCGGTCTTTCGCCTCTCTTATAGGTTTCAAATTCGTCATAATTCTTAGAATAAGAAGTAACATTGCTCCTAAATTCTCTGTCAAACTTGCCTTTAAGACTTGAACCACTAGCATATAATAACCTAGAAACACCCTTTGAAGGCGGATAATTCGAATCTCCTTGTATTAAAACACGGGTGTTAAAATTTCTATTATTTGTATCGTCATAGACCCTATCTACATTAAATTCAATGTTTAAAGAAGATAGAAGCCTATTTATTTGAGTTATAGAAGATGCTTCAGTGAAATCTTCGCCAATAATCAATAAAGATCCTCCAGAGTTTACATACTCTAAAAGTCTTGGTATTTCTTCAGAAGATATCCCTCTATCTGGAACGATTATAGCAACAACTTTATACGAAGAAAGATTTTGGGGAATCTGTTGAGTTTTTGTAATATTATAATTAACTTTTATTGAATCTTCGATCTTTCCTAGACTTTTCCCGTAGAATAGAATGTTTTGAGTTTCAGCTAACACTAAAGGAGAAAATAAAGAAAAGAGAAAAATCCCCAAAATAGAGAATCCCATAATCTTTTTCATAAGTCTTAATACGGCAGAAGGTATTTAAATTTTTTGAGTTTATTCTAATTATGAGACTGATGTCTTTGTTTTCTGGGGGAAAAGACTCCCTTTATGCTGCCTATCTTGCAATAAAAGAAGGGCATGAAGTTGTTTCTCTCTTATCTTTAGAGTCAGAAAGAGAAGATTCGTATATGTTTCATGTTCCAAATATTTCACTTACCTCTTTTCAGGCTAAGGCTATGGGTATCCCTTTGATTCAAAAGAAGGTCAAAGGTGAAAAAGAAAAAGAGGTAATAGAACTGTACAAAATCATTGGGGAGTTTGTAAAAAATAAAGAAATCGATGGAATAATAACAGGAGCTATTGAATCGAATTACCAGAGGGAAAGAATACAAAAGATCGCTGATGATTATGGTATATTTCACTATGCACCTCTATGGAAAACTGATACAAACGAATATATGGAATCCCTGATTAGTAATGGCTTCAAGGCTATAATTGTATCAGTTTCTGCTCTTGGGCTTGATGAATCCTACCTTGGAAAAGTAATTGACCTCGAGATTCTGTCAAAATTAAAAATATTAAACAAAAAGTATGGGGTGCATGCCGCAGGTGAAGGGGGGGAATATGAAACTTTTGTCATAGATGCCCCTATATTCAAGAAGAAATTGATTATAGAAAAATCAAGAAAAATAATGGAAAATTTAAGTGGTGTTTTAGTTATAGATTCAGTTAGTTTTGAAGACAAATCATAGAACTATTCTTGTACCGCAGCTTTGAGCGTTGATTAAGGCCTGAAGAATAACGTGTTTTGACTTTCCGTTAATTACATGAACTTCTCCTACGCCTTCCTTTAGTGCAGATATTGATGAAAGAACTTTAGGGATCATTCCACCTGATATCTTACCACTATCGATCATATCATTTGCATCTGATTCAGTTAGAAGTGGGATTCTTGTTGATGGGTCATTTGGATCAAGGTAGATTCCATCCACGTCTGTAATTAACAATAGTTTTTCAGCTCCCATGGCTGCTGCAATCGAATATGCAAATTCATCAGCATTGACATTGTAACCTCCATTTTCACCTTCCCCAATAGGTGAGATCACAGGTATGTACCCTTCGTCGATTAAAGTCCACAATAACCAAGTATTAACGCTATTAATTTCTCCAACGAATCCAAGGTCTACCCCGTCTACAGTTTTTTTAATTGCTTTTACTATACTTCCATCTCTCCCAGATAAACCAACTGCGTATTCGCCTTCATTGTTAATCAGAGTTACAAGTTCTCGATTAACTGCGCCGTGAAGAACCATTTCAACTACTTTCATTGCGTCTTTTTCAGTTATTCTTAATCCTTTGTAGAATTCAGACTTTATTCCAAGCTTGTCAAGCATTGAAGTAATTTCTGGCCCGCCTCCATGAACGATTACAGGTGAAGCGCCTAGAGATTTGATAAGGGAGATATCTTTGGCAAATGCCATTTTTAATTCTTCATCTTTCATTGCGTGTCCACCGTATTTAATCACGACTAGTTTGTCTTTTAGTTCTTTTATATCGTCCAGATTATTGTAAAGATCTTCAAACATTCTTTCACCTCATGGATAAAGTGGAACTACCCTAAGACCTTCTTTTTCATCAAATCCCATCATGAGATTCATGTTCTGTATGGCCTGGCCTGAAGCCCCTTTAACGAGATTATCAATTGCTGAAACTGCAATTACCCTACCAGTTCTCTTATCTGATTTTATTCCTATATCGCAGTAATTAGAGCCAGAAACAGCTTTAGTTTGGGGGAATTTACCTTCTTCCAAGACTCTGACAAATGGACAGTCTTTATAGAATTCACGATAGAGGCTAATCACGTCCTTTGTTTCCATGAACTCGTTGAAAGTCATGTAAATTGTAGTAAGTATTCCTCTATTGATTGGTACAAGGTGTGGTGTAAAGGATAAGTTTACTTTGTTTCCAAATAGTTTTTCCATTTCCTGTTGTATCTCTGGAGAATGCCTGTGAGTAGCTATTCCGTAAGCAGAGAAATTTTCATTAGCTTCTGGAAAATGAGTGTTAGCTGTAAGTTTTTTACCGGCTCCTGAAACTCCTGATTTTGAATCGACAATTACATCGGTCTTTACAAGTTTATTTTTTAAAAGAGGTGCGGAACCTAAGATTGCACTTGTGGGATAGCAGCCAGGATTTGCAATTAACTTGGCTTTTTTTATTTTTTCTTTATATAATTCAGGTAATCCAAAAACTGCCTTTTTATTCAATTCAGGATCTGTATGTTTTATTTTGTACCATTCTTCATAAACAGCTAAATCATCGAATCTAAAATCACCGCTTAGATCTATCAAATTGACATTCTCGTTGATTGAATATATTTTTGAGATAATCTCATTTGATGCTCCATGTGGCAATGCTGCAAAAATAACATCAGACTCTTCTATAATTTTGTCCATATTTAACTCAACAAAGTTCTGATTAACTAATCCTGTAAGATTTGGATGAACATCAGAAACTTTCTTTCCTGCATAACTTTCGGAAGTAAGAATTCCTATCTCAATATTATTATGATTTAAAAGAAGCCTTAATACTTCTCCACCAGTATATCCTGTAGCTCCAATAATACTTGCTATCATGATTAAAATTAGAAGCAATTTGTTTTTAAGGTTTATACCGAAATTATTAAATATAATTTCTCATAAGTAAGGTATATGGTGAAAGTTGCTTCTGGTGTAGAAAAGATAAAATTATCAGGTATTGAAGAGATGAATGAGCTTGCTAAAAAAGTTGAAGGTCTCATAAATATGGGTCAAGGAAAGCCCGTCTTTAAAACTCCCCTCCCTGTTATTAATGCTGCAAAAAAGGCCCTGGATGAAGGGCATACTAAATACACTCTTTCAAGAGGAATTGAAGAGTTGAGAGTTGCTCTAGCTAACAAGATGAGAGATTACAATAAAATAGATGCCACCCCTGAAGAGATACTTGTTACAGTTGGGGTGAGCGAAGGCATATCCATATCGCTTATGACTTACGCTGAAAGAGGAGATAAAGTTATAATTCCAACTCCATCACATCCTTTTTTCAGGATAATGGCAGAGTTTGTAGGAGCGGATGTTGTAGAAGTCCCTTGCAAAGAGGGAGATTTCTCCCTAGATATTGAAGCAATTGAAGATATAGTTGATGAAAGAACTAAGGCCATGCTTATTAATGTACCAAACAATCCAACTGGTAAGATTTACGATGGAAGGCAACTAAAGAGTCTTCAACGTATGGCCACAAATCAGGATTTTCTTGTGATTTCAGATGAGATATATGACTATATTGTTTTTGAAAAGAAGCATGAGAGTATTGCAAAATACGGAAAGGAGAATATTATAACTCTATCTGGATTCTCAAAGGCCTACTCTATGACAGGGTGGAGAATAGGGTACATGCATTCCACAGAAGATATAATTGATAATATTTTACCCATACATAATAGCTTAGTTGTTAGTGCCCCTGACTTCATTCAAGTTGCAGCTTTAAAGGCTGTTAATGATGAAACATCATTAAATTTTGTTAAAGCAACAACTGAAGAATACAGGAAGAGAAGAGACTTTGTTGTTAAGAGACTAAATGAAATTGGGCTCCCTTCAAATCTTCCTGAAGGTGCATACTATGCATTTTCAGACATTTCTTCTTACAGGATGGATTCACTCGGATTTGCAAAGTTCTTGTTAAAGGTCGCTAAAGTATTATGCGTTCCTGGAATCTCATTTGGAAAGGATTGGGACGGTTATGTAAGGTTTTCATTTGCTGACGTTCCGCAGAGTGATCTTTCTGAAGCTATGGACAGAATTGAAAAAGTTATAAAGAGGATGTGAGATTTTGGACTTTAAGGCTTTTCTTGACAAAAAAAATGTTATAGCTATAGTTGGCGCATCGGACAACAGGGACAAATATGGAAATATAATATATAGAGACTTAAGAGCTTCGGGTTACAAAGTAATTCCAGTAAATCCAAAAGCAGATACTGTAGAAGGGGATAAATGCTACCATTCTCTTTCAGAAATACCAACAAAAGTAGATGTTGTCGATACAGTAGTTCCACCGCATGTCACAGAGCAGATAGTAAAGGAGTGCAAAGAGCTAGGGATCACTAAGGTTTGGATGCAGCCAGGATCTGAATCTGAAGAAGCTATAATATTTTGTAAGAATAATGGGATAGATGTAATCTATGATAATTGTATTATGGCCCAAAGGAGATTTTTAGAAGCTGAGCAACAAAGGAAAAACTAATTAAAAATATTTATAAATCGAATCTTGAATTAACTTTTATGAAAAAATATGCTTTCGCATTAATATTTTTATTATTATCCCTAAATTTTGTCTCTGCTGAAAAAACGATATTAATCGATAAATACCACGATACAGATAACTGGTGGGGTGACCCCGAAGGAACTGGAAGATATCTTTTTCAAGAACTATCTTCTATGGGATTTAAGAATAAAGTTAGCACTGAGCCCTTTTCTGACAGTAGCCTTAAGGGGAGCGATATAGTTGTTTTGTGGAATATTAATAATCCTTTAGAAGAAAGTGAAATAAATGCTCTCATGAAATTTGTTGAAAATGGAGGAAGCCTTCTTGTTCTTGGATCTCATGAGCATGACATGATAGATACAACAAGAGATTCTCTTAATTCGCTTCTAGGCCATTTTGGGATTAGAATTATGAAAAATGGAACTGATGATCCTACAAACAGGCAGGGATGCAGCTGTACCCCAATTATACACAACTTAGCAAAACATCCAATTAATGAAGGGATTGAATCAATTATTTTATACAAGCCAGCATCTCTTGAGATTAAAGGAAACGCTATTGCAATAGCAAGAGGAGACAACGATACCTTTGCTCTTGGAAGCGAGCCCCTTGGCGGGGAAAATATCGTCATAGTTGCAGTTTCTGAAAAAGGGAGTGGCAAAGTAGCAGTAATAGGTAGCTCATTTATTTTTGATAACGGGAAAATAGGAGACAAGAATAACAAACAATTTGCAAAGAATTTATTCGCATGGCTAGGAGATACTCCAGAGGGATCATTTCCCTCTTGGGCCCTATATTTAGGGATGTTGGCGATAATAATCGCAGCCTATATTTTATACCTAAAAAGGAAAAGTAGTAAAAAACAAGATTTGATTTAATGGACCATAAAGATAATTATCTAGGAGTATCCTATACTTTCTTTGCCGTAATTTTATGGAGCTTCATAGGCATACCTGTGAGGTGGATTCCTGAAGTAAATTCTGGAATGATAGTCGCATATAGGTTCCTTTTTGCTTCACTTGTTCTACTGATATATGGAATTATAACAAAAAAATCTTCAACTATTAAAATAAATTTAAAGGACATCCCCTACCTTTTAGTTCCTGCAATTTTACTATCATTTACAATCTATACCTATACAATTGGCCTTAAAACTACCACCATAGCAAATACTGTATTTTTGCAACAGATGGCACCGCTTTACGTCCTTGTTATTTCTGCACTATTATTAAAAGAAAAGGCATCAAAGAAAACTGCTGTTGCTGTATTGATTGGTATTGCAGGCGGGTTTATTATTTTTTATTATGACCTCTCTTCTATGAACGTCACGACAAACTTCTATGGAAATGTCATGTCAACTTTTTCCGGATTTGGGTGGGCTTTGTATACAATAAGTATAAGGGCTCTTGGTAAGAAATATGACGGCCTAACAACTACCCTCTGGATGTTCATATTTGCAACTATTATTATGTCGCCATTTTTCTACGGCTCAGAAATACTTACTCCTTTTTCTCTTTCGATGTTGTTTATACTAGGATTCCTATGCACTGCAGGCGCTTTTCTCTTGTACAGTATCGCATTAAAACATATTATCGCAACTAAAGCCTCGGTCATAGTATTATCTGAAGGTGTTTTAGCAGGTATCCTTGCCTATTTTATATTAAGCGAAAGAGTTACACAAGGTACCATAATTGGTGGGGCATTGATTTTAATTGCAATTTTAATAATTACAAGAGAAAAATAATAAATTATTTTTTAAGGAAATTTATTGCTCTTTTATATCCTTCATTATTCTTTAAGGGCATTGTTGCATCAATTCCCATCTTTGCTGTGGTGCCATCACCTTTAACTGAAGGATCAAGACTTGAGCCTGCGGCGTTTGTCACAACTAATAAATCTTTATCGGCCTGAAATCTAGTTGCAATTGCCCATTCTACATCTGTGTCTGAATAGATATCTATGTCCTCATCTACAATAACAACTCTCTTCATTGAAGGATGTGATGCGAGTGCAGCCATTATAGCGTTCTTTCCATCACCTTCTTTCTGCTTTTTAATCGATACAACTCCATGAAGCCAGCAATCCCCGCCTTCTGTCAATCTAACGCCATATACCTTTGGAACAACTTTTGATACGCCCTCATAGATGATTGGCTCTCTTGGCATCCCCATCAAAAGGAAGTGCTCATATCCTCCTGGCATGAGTGCATGGAAAAATGCATTTTTTGCTTGGTAGACCTTGTCTATCTTTACTACGGGCTGTTTTCTTACAAAGTCATAAGTCCCAGTTATGTCTACAAATGGGCCTTCATCTCCTTCTTCAAGAGTTATCCTTCCACAAAAAACAAATTGAGAAGAAGTTGGAACATCGATTCCATTTTCAAATCTATATGCAGTAAGTTCATTGCCCAGTCCCATTTTCTTTAATGTATTTGCAATCTCAAGTTCATTTATACCATAAGATATAGACATTGCAGCAGGTAAAAGCACGTAAGGGGGAAGTCCTATGACCAAAACGATTTCTAAATCCTTGTTCTTTGCCTTTGCTTCGTTATACATTGCAAAGAGATGTCTTGGGACTATTCTTATTGTAAAAGTGTCCTTTCCTGTTACCATCATTCTATGAAAGGACATGTTTCTGTTGCCCTTTTCATCTTTTACAAAAACAACACCTGACGTAACATAGGGTCCGCCATCTTGTGGGTAATGGTATTGAATTGGAATTTTTCTAAGATCAAAATTTTTAACCTCGTTTTCAATGAATGGACTTTTATCGACGATTTTGTAAGGTGTTGGTTTATCCATGGCTTCTTTCAAAGAAAAAAGGAGCTTTGATTTGTCCAATTTCAGATATTTTGCAACACGATCTCTAGTAGACCATATATTACAAAAAACATCGTAGCCTTTATCTTTAAACTGTAATATTTTAGTTGGATTCTCATGAATTATCTTTGCCATCTCATATTTCTCTAACTCTCTATCAATTTTGATAATGTCTTTTTCATGAGCGATAAATTCTCTAATTTCCATAAATACACCTAGAATATTACTAGTTAAAAAGGATAAAAGCCTTTCTCATCAGTTCATCCAATCAGATAATGTCTTCTGTCTGTGCTTGAAACTTAATATATTGCTCTTTTCTCTATATTTTTCAAATGGAAGCGATAGTATTTCTGAAGCTTTTTTTAGTACTTCTTCCTCTGTATCAAAAGATTCGGGCTTTTTTTGCAAAGCATTTCTTGTTATTTCCCTGACTCTCCATACCCCAACTGGAGTGTGATAAGAAGGGTGAACTTCCATAAATACTAGTGCACCTGACTGTCTCCTCCTTTCATAAAGGTGTTCTGTGACTGAAAATCTTGCTGCATAATATGCACCTGCCGTAAGCGATGCATACTCATTTCTACCATCAAATAACTCATGGTCTGATATCACATTTGGAGAAAGGGAGCTCTCTAAGAACAATGATCCAGGTAGCCAGCATTCAAGGAACTCGTAGCACCACATTGAAGGAAATAATATTACAACAAACTTGTTTCCCACATCTTCGTCGTGATATATTTCAAACTTATTTATTTCTGGAGAAGATTTAATCTTCTTTAAGTGGGATTTGGAAAGTGAGTCATCAGTTGCAGTAATGCTCCACCTAGTAGGTACTAGTTTTCTGTTTTTTTGTTCCCCCAAAAGACCTGCAGACAACAGTTTTGAAATATGGGACACCGGTATATCTTTATCATAGAGTAGAGATATGCCCTTCGACGCTTTTATGTCGTCTGAATTAATCTTATCAATAACTCTCGGCACTTTAGGATTTTCTGCTATCTTAAAACTTTCAACGAATTCTGAAGGTCCAGTGGGTGGAGAAAATTGAGAAAATTCTAAAGCAAAGTGGGGGGTTTTCTTTAATACCAGCTCGACATCAACAGGTTTTTTTGACATCACTATTTCCTGACTTTTTTCCAAGTATCCCTTGGGATTTTTAGCGTCTGTTACTTTTACAAATTCTTTTGACCTAACAAGAAGTGACCTAAATTTAATAATTTCGTCAAGCTCCTTGCCGTGCCATGCCTCCGGTAGATCAAATATATCAGTGCCTTCATGGACTGGTGGAACTAAAGGTCCAACTAATACCTTGGGATAGTTCCAATCCCCTACAAAAAAAGCAGAAGGCGAAGCGCCAAAGATATCCTTATTGATTAAAGGAACTATTGACTCCCTGATTCTCTTCTTTTCAAGTATTGGGCAAATGCCTCGCCCACATAGTTTCTTATGTCCCCTGCATATAGTGCAAAGATTAGTTTTTGGGACATGCATGGCCTAGATAAAGAAACCAGTTATTTATTTTTAATGGAAATAAAATATAAATATAATTAATAGAAATAAGCAAAAATTTAGGAAAAACAAAGTTTTATAAATATAATAACAAAATGACTAAAAAAAAGAAGGGATTTTATGTCAGATGTCGTACTGTCTTTTTCTGATGTCAAAAAAAGCAATTCTAGTTCAGTTGGAAACAAAGCATTGAATTTATCTTTATTAAAAAAAGAAGGATTTGAAGTGCCTTATGGATTTGTTGTTACAACCGAAGCTTACGAGAAATTTATTAATGATAACAATTTCAAGGAAAAAATATCCGAGCTTCTAAAAACAGTGAAGTATGACTATAAAAAAAGCGTTGTCGGCACTTCAAAAAATATTCAGGGTCTAATTTTGTCAGGGGCAATAGATAAATCAATATCAAATGAAATAGAAAAGATACTTTCAAAAAATAAAAAAATAGAGCTTTGGGCAGTGCGTTCATCTGCTCTAGCAGAGGACCTTGCAGAGGCTTCCTTTGCAGGTCAACAGGACTCTTTTCTAAATATTAAAACAAAAGATGTTATTGAACATGTAAAACTTTGTTGGGCGTCTTACTGGAACGAAAGGGCAATAAGTTACAGACACAATAACAATATTTCTCATCTTGAAGGTGGCATGGCTGTTATAGTTCAGAGCATGGTAAATGCAAAGGCTGCGGGTGTCATGTTCACTGCTGACCCAATAACAGGAGATAAGGACAAGATAGTAATTGAATCAAGCTGGGGCCTTGGAGAGTCTATAGTTTCAGGTATTGTAAGCCCAGATAGATTCACTTTAGAAAAAAAATCTAAAGAGATTATTGAAAGAAAAATAAGTAATAAGACAAAGGGGATATATCTTTCTGATAAAGGAAGTGTTTCTTCGGAAATTGAAAGTTCAAAGAAACTGCTTCCCTCCTTAACTGATGAAGAGATAATTTATTTATCAAATTTAGGGGAAAAGATTGAGGCTTATTTCAAATCGCCACAAGATGTTGAGTGGGCAGCTTCAGAAGAAGGCATATTTATCTTGCAGTCGAGGGGCATTACCACCATTGAAAAAGACCAGACCCTCTGGACTAGGGGGTACTCTGACGAATACTGGGCTGATGTAACGTCCCCTCTCTTCTTCTCTCTTCTTGGTGAGAATCTATCGAATTATGTATTCAAAGAAGGGGCTAAAATAATGGGTTACAAGGAGCTAAAGGACAAGGACCTCTTAAGATTACATAAAGGCCACGTATACTTTAATGCACAAGCACTTGAGGATGTATTTACATATAATCCCAAAGTTGGCAGAACAAAAGAGTTACTTAACTACTTCCCAAAGAGTGAGCAGGAGAGGATTGCAAATGCCGATGCAAAGCTCTTCAAGAGACTTCTTGCTGAAGTAAGAGTTGCTATAATGGATCCTGATGGCAAAATAACGACTACTGATAAAGCCTATCTAAAGTGGGCAAATGACTATTTATCCTACATAAAAGAGTTTGACAAGATTGATCTAAAGAATTTAAATGATGAAGAATTACATGAAGAGTTTGTCAAATTAAGAGCAAAGTTCCTAAAGCACAACAGGCTTATTAGATATGGGATGGTTACCCATAGCATAGGTTCAAATCTTATTTTAAAAAGGTGGCTAACTGATTGGCTCGGTGATAAATCTGGAGTACTATATTCTAAACTAATCACAGGCCTCCCTGATAACAAAACTATTGTAACAAATATAGAGATGGCAAAACTTGCAAAAGAAGCGAAGAAAAATAAAAAAGTAACTGAGTTGATTAAGAAACTTCCCTCTTCTGAGTTTTTAGACCGTCTTGATAAGGACGAGGAATTAAAAGAATTTTCGTATAAGTTCAATGAGTTTATGAGCGACTACGGTCACCGCTCACACACTAGAGAAATCTACTATCCAAGATGGATAGATGACCCTTCACTTGTAACTGAAGTTCTAAAAAGCCTTATCGATTCAAATGAAGTTGATTTAGAAGAAGTCGAAAAGAGAAAAAGGGAAGAGAGACAAAAGGCAGAAGTAGAGATAATTAATGCTGTTTCAAAGACAAAGAACGGATTTATTAAAAAGCCCATATTTGCCAAGGTCTTAGACTATGCACAGAGATATCTTATTTTCAGAGAGAACCAAAGATTCTATCTTGACCACGAACTAACAAGAGAGAGGAGACTCTTCATGGAATACGGCAGGAGGTTTTTAGAAAGAGGGATTATCGATTCGCAGATGGACATATTCTTCTTTTCTAAGGAGGAGATATTTGATATTTCTAAAGGAGACCTCGTAATTGACAAGGAAACAGTTGAGAAACGCAAAGAAGAGTTTGAAAAGTATAAGAATATTCTGCCGCCAAAGTTCTTGAAAGGTAACGTGGAATTTGACGATAGTATAGAGGTAGAGGATAATCTAGTTAAAGTCACTGGGACTTCATCAAGCCCGGGAATTGCAACTGGCATTATTAGGGTAGTCGAATCGATAAGAGAGTTGCCCAAGGTAAAAGATGATGAGATTTTAGTAACTTCTAATACAGACCCAGGCTGGACCCCAGTATTTTCTAAGATAGGGGGACTAATAACTGAAACAGGAGGGATACTGTCCCACGGTGCAGTTGTATCAAGAGAGTATGGTATCCCTGCGGTAACAGCTGTAAGTAACGCGACAAAAATCTTCAAGAACGGTCAAAAGGTTAAGATCGATGGAAACGAGGGAATAATTTACTTGGTGGAGGAATCTTAATGGATACAGATGTTGTGCATCCAAAGAAGGATAACGTTGAATGGAACGAGAGTTTTTACTTTAGTTTCTATGACAAGACAAATGACATATGCTCTTTTATGAGAATTGGTCTTAAACCTAATAAACCTCTAAAAAATATGTTCTGTTTTTTTATGCTTCCTGATGGCTCTTACATAGGCCTTAAAGAAGACGACAAATATGATGGTGACTTGTTATCAGCAAAAAACATGACTTTTAATAAAATAGAGCCAGAGAAAAGATGGAATTTAACATTTGACGGAAATTTATTTGATTTTTCCAGTAAAAAGCCAGTTGATGTTTCTTTCAACTTTGAATTTGAATCACTTAACAAAATCTTTGATTATAGAGAATGTGTAAGTGGGTTTAAAGAAAAGATATCGCAATCGGTTGCCTCTGAGCACCTAGAGCAGTTTGGTAAAGCCGTAGGTAAACTAAAGATAGGTCAAAAAGAATACAGTATATCTGGATTGGGAGAAAGGGACCACTCGTGGGGCGTTAGAGACTGGAATGCGCCAAAGATGTGGATATGGTTGACATGCCAGTTCTCTGAAGAGGTGGCGCTAAACGTCACAAAACTTACAGTTTCTGAAGGTGAAGTTGATGCAGGTTTTGTCCACTTGGGCGGAGAGAACTTACCAATAATCAAGGCTACAATAAATACCCAATACAATCAAGATGGAAGCCCAAATTCTTTTGATATGGAGCTATTTGACAAAAAAGGCGATGTGCACAAAGTCAAGGCAAAGATAATAAAAAATGTAAAGCTGCCATTTACAAGCGGCGATGGAAAGAAACAATCGATCATGCATGAAACTCTAACTGAATATGAAATGAATGGGAAGAAAGGTTACGGTATTGCAGAGTATCTAATAAGAGACTTCTAAAAATAGTTACTTTTTATCTTAATGATTAAATACTGTCAACGTTACAGATTTAGGATAGGGCATATTTTAAAAATATTTTTTCTAATTCTAAATAATCAATAATAGTAAAATTTAAGTAGTTATAAAATTTTTACTATAATTACCACAGGTCGAAACTTCACTTGTGTTAATGTCGAAGTATATTCCTGATTTCAGACGCTGAGATATTGTTCGTAGAAGGAGTTTACTCTTATTACGGATATATTGTAGCATCTGGAGAAAGGAAGTTTCCCGAGTATGGTCGAAATCCTTAATCAAACGTAAGTTTGGAGGAGTTTGGAAGAAACATTTTTATGTTTCTCTTGAAACCTTGGAGAGACCGTTTCGAGACGTCGAAACATTCGGATAATACTCTAGACAAAACATAGGTGAGGCGACAAACTGTTTTTCTTTTTTTATAACATTGCTAGAAAGATATTCTTAATCCCTGTTGCAAGGAAGTTAATTGCTATTGCACCAAGTAGTAATCCCATTATACGGGTAAATACGAGAGTCACTGTTACACCAAGTATTTTACTAAGTGGAGTTGAAAACCTAAACATCAAGAATGTGATTGCAAATGTTACAAGAATTGCAAGTATTGCGACCATCTTAAGCTCAACTGTAGGAACTGACCTTATTACCACAATTACAGTTGTAATCGTTCCAGGCCCAGTAAGTAGGGGCATTGCCACCGGAAAGACTGATATATCATCTCTGTCTTTAGCATCTTTTCTTTCTTCTTCAGTAAAGCTTTCTCTTGAAGTTTTTGCATAAACCATGTCCAATGCTACTTTAAATAGAATAATTCCTCCTGCAACTCTCAAGCTATCAACAGTGACCCCAAAGAATCTTAAAATTATTTCACCGCTAATAGCAAATATTACTGCAAGTAAGCATCCAATTAAAACAGACCTTGTGCCAAGCCTTATCCGTTCCTTGTTATCTTTATCGGCAGTTAGTGACATGAATGTAAACATTGCACCTACTGGATTTACAATGACGAATATAGAGGTCAATGCATATACGAAGAAGGTCAAGGCCACCATGAGCCTAAAGAGATTAAATTGTCTTATAAATATTCTGTTTAAAATTTAAATTTAGCACTCTCGTTAATAAAAGTAAAGTATATAAATAATCAATCTAAATTTTATATTATGACTTATGTAGAAATTCAAAAAAATAATTTTGAAACTACAGCCTTACAATCTCTTCTTCAAAGGATAGAGATACTGGAAAAGGAACTAGAAGAATTAAAAAAGAGTTCTGAACTAATAGTAGAGGACAAGGGGGCAAAATTAATTATTCAAGGCATAATTCAATCATTGAAGTCTAAAGATATCAAAGAAATTGATGTTATAGATTTACATACTAAATCTAACTTACCGTTAATTCAAATTAGTAAAATTATGGAAGAACTAGAAACAGAAGGTATGGTGAAAGAGATTGAATAAAGTGAAAGAAGTAAAAATCCCTGTTCACTATTTTAGGAACGAGAAGTGGATTTTATTACATGTTCTTGGAAATTCTGGAAATTTAAGGGCGGATGTTATCTCTAGTCCTACTACAACTAAAGACATGGACGGACATAGGTGTAGAGAAGTTAGAGCTAGAACTAGCATTAAATATTATCCAAAAAAATGGGAGATATTATAATCCAATTATTTGTTTGTTCATATAAAAGGACATTATTCTGAATTAGAGCATTATAATGGGAAAAAGACAATATTAAATAAATAAAAGAAAAAAATAAATTAAATTATTCCTGATCCGAAAAGCACTGCAAAGATGATTGCAAGTGTATTCATGACTTTGATCAGTGGATTTATTGCAGGCCCTGCTGTGTCTTTTGATGGATCTCCTACTGTGTCACCAACGACTGCTGCAGCGTGTGCTGGGCTTCCTTTTCCACCAAGATTTCCATCTTCAATGTACTTCTTAGCGTTGTCCCATGCGCCACCACCAGTTGCAAGCATCAATGCCAATAGGAACCCTGATAGTATGCTTCCGATTAACATTCCACCTAGTGCAATCTTTCCAAGTAAGAATCCTACTAGAAGCGGAGATAATACCGCAATAATTCCAGGAAGGACTAGCTCCTTTAGAGATGCACGTGTGACAATATCAACACATCTTGCATAGTCTGGCTCAGTCTTTCCTTCCATGATTCCCTTAATTTCTCTAAACTGTCTTCTGACTTCCTCAACTATCGAAAATGCTGCTTTTCCTACTGCCCTCATGCAAAGGGAGGAGAAGAGGAACGGAATCAATGCACCTAAGAATAATCCCACAATAACCTTTTCATCAGATAGACTGAAGATTATTTCCTGTCCTAAAGAGAATCTTGCAATTTCATCTACGTATGCAGCAAATAGGGTTAAAGATGCTAAAGCCGCAGAGCCTATGGCAAATGCCTTTGTTACTGCCTTTGTTGTGTTACCAACTGAGTCTAAAGCGTCTGTTGTCTTTCTGATGCTATCTGGTAAGTGCGCCATCTCTGCAATTCCCCCGGCATTGTCTGTAATTGGTCCGTAACTATCTAGAGCAACTACTATTGCTGTTAGTGATATCATTGACATTGCTGCTATTGCTATTCCATATAACCCTGCTAGGGAGTGGGATATCAAAATTCCAGCACATATTACTAATACCGGCATGAGTGTTGACTCCATCCCGACTGCAAGCCCTGTTATAATGTTGACAGCCGCTCCAGATTGAGATGAGTGTGCTATGCTCCTAACTGGCCTGTAAGGCTTTGCTGTATAGTATTCAGTTATAAAGAACATAAGCAATGCAATTACTATTCCAACAACTGTTGTTAGGAACAGTGCTATGTCAAGCTTAAGGTATGTTACTGTTACAAAGTAGAACCCGACTAGGGATATTACTGCTGATGCTATAACACCTTTATACAGAGTCTTCATGATGTTGTCTTTTCCCCTTACAAAGAAAGATCCTAGAATTGAACCAATTATTCCTATTGCGCCAAGAATCAATGGGTAGATGACATAGATATCGTTTCTTCCAAGTGCAACTCCCAAGAGCATTGCGCCTATGGCAGTAACTGCATATGTTTCAAATAAATCTGCCCCCATACCAGCACAATCACCGACGTTATCGCCAACATTGTCTGCTATAACTGCAGGATTTCTTGGATCGTCTTCAGGTATACCTTGCTCAACTTTCCCAATTAGGTCAGCTCCTACGTCTGCAGCCTTAGTGTATATTCCACCACCAATTCTTGCAAATAAGGATATCAAGCACCCCCCAAATCCAAATCCAATAATTAGGGCAGGATCCCTATAGAGATAATAGAAACCGCTGACACCTAATAGTGCCAAACCTGCAACTGTCATTCCAGTTACAGCGCCCCCTTGGAAAGAGAGCCTTAATGCTTTTCCAACACCTTCTTTAGCAATTGAAGCGACTCTAACGTTTGCCCTTGTTGAGATGCTCATACCTATAAATCCAGCTAGAGCACTGAAAACTGCACCGACAATAAACGTTACAGTAGTCTCAATATTAATGAATATACCAAAAACAACTGCAAGAATTGCTGCAATTATGGCTATAGTCGTGTATTCCCTTCTTAGAAAAGCCATGGCACCTTTGTATATTGCACTAGATATTCTAAGCATGTTCTTATCTGTGACTTTGTATGACAGAACAACTTTTGCCAATGAAAGACCATAGATAATACCAACTATTCCTATAAGAATAGCTATTAAAGTAAAGTCCATTTATTCTAACCTCCTTTTTATTTCGTCTCAAAGGAGATTTATATTTAAATATTGTGGTTAAATTATAGAAAAAAGAATAGAAAAAATTATTTCATTTTAATTAATTCATCGTACAAAGCTCTTGCTTCTAGTTTGCCATTGTAATACGCGTTCAGTTGCACTACTGCAGTGTCAAATTGTGTTTTGGAGTTTAGATTTAAAGCCTGGATATCTTGTTTTATTAATGGGTCATTTAGGTCCGCACCTGTTGCGTAGTAATAGATTGCTCCGCCTGCTGATTGAGTTGCCTCTTTAAGACTCAAAGCGCCATTACTAAGATTCTGTTGAGAGTTTCTAAGAGTGATAATTAATTCGGTAGCCTTAGATTTAACATCGGCATTTTTTATTTCTTTTGATTCGTTAAATAGATCATTTATTTGACTAGAGTATGTTGCACTTTTTTGAGCTAGTTCTTCAATTAATAGAGATTCAGATTCTAGAAGCGATAAAAGATACTTGTTATCCACATTGGCACTGATTTTTTGTTTTTCAACATATTCGACTCGCTTATCGACCTGTTCTTCATATGCTAAATATATAGTTTCTATCTCTTTTTGAGTCGTTTCTATTTTTGTGTATGCCTCTTTGAACTTATCAGGTATCTGGGCCTGATTAATACACATTGCCATAGTGCATACTAAAAACAATGTTCCAATTGCCAAAAACTGTTTCTTCATGCCTATCACTATCCTAAGAACTAAAAGGCCATTTTTAAAGTTTGTGTATTTGATTTATAAATAAATGTAAGAAAGCTTTAAAAAGTGGATTTGTGAGCTATTTCAAAGGAGGAATTACATGGGTGACAAAAAGCAAGTTGAGGTCAGGACTTTACGTGAAGGTGGATTCATTCTAATCGATGATGAGCCATGTAAAATTATTAAGATTCAAACTTCTTCTCCTGGAAAGCATGGATCGGCCAAAGCCAGAATTGAGGCTTTTGGAGTCTATGATGATAAGAGAAGGACTGTAGTTAAACCGACGTCTGATAAGGTCTTTGTACCTATAATAGATAAAAAAAGTGGTCTTGTTAATGCTGTGATGGGTGAAAAGATCCAGCTTATGGATATGGAAAGTTACGAAACTTTTGAAATTCCATTGCCTTCTGAGTTTAGTGCAGAAGAGCTTGAAGGTAAAGAAGTTGAATACCACGAAACAATGGGTAGAATTAAAATTGCAAGAATAAAAGGTTAAAATTTTTTTTAAAAATAAATAAAAAAATTAAATTTTTAATTTATTTATCTCAATTGAGATACTAACTGCTGAGCAGCGAGCCTTGTTTCTTCTCTGTTGGCACCGGCTACTATAAGGACATCATATCCTCTGCCGAATGGGTCTGCTATCCATTCCCACTCACCAGGTGATGCGGCCCAATTAACTGTTGATGCACCCATATTTCCAAGGTCTCTAACAATGCTGTTGTATACTGGTCCACCGACAAGAACTAAGTTCTTTTGAAGTGATGCAGTGTTGATTTCGATATCAAGCTTTATTAGCTCAATTGGGTCAATGTTTACACTCTTTGTGTAAGTGATCGACTGAGCTGTGTCAACTGTTGTCTGAGATATCATTATCTTTGCACCATCTACGTCTGCTGAGTCGCTGTTTGCTCTGCCTGCATAGACTCCTAATAATATTGTTTCTGGAGTTATTGGTGTAGTCTCATAGTATCCAAGTAGTTGATCATATGGAGTTTGAGCATTCAATAGGTCAATTGTATCGAAATTCAATGTTTTGTTTTTCTTTCCAAAGTCTACATCCTGTATTACTACAGAGAAGTAGTTCTCTGGACCGTTGACGGTAAATGCAGTTTCACAATCAGGTATGTCAATGTTATCACAAAGCTGGAGTTCCAATGTATCAAAGTTTGCATCTGGACATGGTGTGTTGCATCTTGGTGCTGGTTGCCATAGGATGTATGCTTGAGATACATTTCTGTCTCCCGCTGCAATGCCATCTTCCCAAGAGAACCATCCTGATACGTCTTGTGTAGTTGCGTTGTATGCAACTTTTCTCCATCCGCCAGTTATTGCTAGACCGTAGTCATTTGGCGTTGTGACGAATGGGTCACAGCATCCCTTGTCTTCAAACCATCCGAAATCTTCAACTGCGTAGATGTTGAATTCTGCAAGGTATGTACCGTCTGCACCGACGAATGTCTTTATACCATCGAGCATGAAAGGTACATAGTTAAATAGATTATATGTTCTGCCATCTACTTCCTTTGTCTTTGTTATTTTGACTCTGTATGGGTCGTATTCGTTTCTTCTTGTTGGGTTGGATGTAAATGCTCCTCCCCCACCGTATATTGCACAGTCTGGACAGCATGGGCCACAGTCGCCAAGAGAGTCCATGACCATTATGAAGCTAAATGGAGAAGCTAGATCTGGTCCAGAAACTGTTATGAAAGCTTTGTTTTCATAGATGTTTACGTCGGATAGATTTATAGTCCATCCGTGGAAGTTATAAGAGTCTCCTACCTTCATGATTTTTTCTTTCTCAGCGTATGGCTTACCGTATGTGAAGTATGCACCAAGGTATCCCCCTTCAGAGTTGTATGTTGCACCTGCAAACATTGGCTGGTACATCTTACCGAGGAATTTGATTGGTGTGAATCTGCCTGTTCTTGCAGTTTCAAAGTCTACCATACCGTCGCAGTTACTTATTCCACAGATGTTCTGGCCGTTTTCTAACAAGGGGTATCTGATTTCTGCTGTTCTGTATATTATACCAGATGCAGAACCTCTGTCTCCTCTCATATCTACCAAACCGTCTGGTGTTGTTTCGATGTCTGCGAGAATGATCTGGATTTCCTCATGAGGCTCCATTTCTGTACCTGTTCCACCGAAGACATAGTCACAGTCAGCTTTTGGTGCGTAGGTAGCGGTTGTTGTTTGATCAGTTACATTTACCCAAGCTTTTGTTGAAAAGAAAGCATACTCTCCTGTAACGTAATTAAAATCCCATGATCCATTTCCATTGTCATAGCTTCCGCCTGCGTATGCAGGTAAAGTTTTGACTATGTTTGCTGTTGGAGATACTGCTCCTACTTCAGCTGCTGTTACCTTTGTATTTACAAGATAGTATAATCCTGTACCTGCTCCAGATTGTGGTTTAAGGTAGTAGATTCTGTTGTTTGAATCCCAATCTTTTGGAGAGTTTGAAAACCATAGTGTGTTCAATTCTCTTGCAACTACATATCCATCTGGATTTCTTATTTCCTTTGGCATTGCTATTGCAACTGAAATATCATAGTCTTTAACATCTTTATCTCCTTTAATTCCGTCGCCTGATGCAGTTTCCCAGAACTGTGTGGAAAACAGTTCATAGTCTGTGTACCACTTTGCCCATGCTGCTGTATCAGTACAGGTTGAATTGTAGTATTCTATATTCTTACTAGACCTGTCGTATGTATAGTTGTAGTCCATCATATAGTCAAAAGTGGCACTTGCTGTTCTTGTAACAGTCCTTGTTTCTTCTACGGTTGCCATGTTGCCTACTGCTGCTGCAATAAGTGATGCGGAGACTACGTCTGATGCATTTGCTGTTGCGCCAACGGCAATGACGACATCAGGTGCTCCTGTAAGTGGATCGATGAAAAAGCTTTTTGGCGGAACTGTTGCGGCTGATGCTGCTCCTGCTAATGTTGCTCCTAACATTAGGGCTCCCGTTAAAGCAGCCCCTAACATTTTTATTCTCATATCATTTCACCTCTATTGCTAAACAATAACGTTTAGCTACAATATACTATTTTTTTTAATAGTATATAAATCTTTTGGTTGCAATAATAGAGAAAATAATATGTATTGATATTATATATTATGTTCAATAATCGCCTAATCTATTAGCTATAACAAAAGTGTAGTAATCTAGCTTCAAATAATAGCGAATCTAAAAGATTTATATGAATAGTTGCACTAAGAATTCTTTTAGCATAAGAACTATTCTAAGAAGAGATGAGTTTAATTTAAATTTTAAATAAAAGAAAAAAATAAAATATATTTATTTTAATTTAGTTCAACATTCTGACTAAGTCTTCTGCTGCCATTCTTGTTTCTTCTCTGTTGGCACCAGCTACTATTAAGACATCGTATCCTTTGGCCATTGGGTCTGCTATCCATTCCCATTCTCCCCTGGATGTTGCCCAGTCGACAGTGGATGCTCCCATGTCAACTAAGTCCTTTACGATGCTGTTGTATACTGGACCGCCGACAAGAACTAAGTTCTTCTTGTTTGTGGCAGTGTTGACTTCTATGTCAAGCTTTATGAGCTCAACTGGGTCGATCTTGACGTTTGCTGTGTATTTTATTGTCTGGCCTGCTGTGGTCATTGAGAGTCTTGCTCTTAGACCGTCTTTGTCATTTGGTGCTGCCTTTGTGTATTTGCCTACGTATACTTCTCTTGTAAGGTATTCATCGAACATAGTTAAGTCGGTGTTGTATGTTCCAAAGTCTACGTCAAGTAATTCTATCTTGAAGTAGTTTTCTGGACCGTTGACTGTGTATGATGTTTCACAGTCTGGTACCTTTATTGTGTCGCAAAGTCTTAATTCAAGTGTGTCGAAGTTTGCATCTGGGCAGTATGCGTTGCATACTGGGGCTGGCATCCACTGGATGTACTCGAATGGATCAGTAGCGCTTGTACCGTTAAGTTCCCATGGGCCAACAACAGTTGCTGCTTTCTTAAGAGGTGTGGTTTCTTCCATTACTGTTGTAACTTTTCTCCATCCACCAGTTATTGCAAGACCGTAGTCGTTTGGTGTTGTGACGAATGGGTCACAGCATCCCTTGTCTTCTAAGTATCCGAAGTCTTCGATTGCGTACAAGTTGAATTCTGCAAGGTATGTACCGTCTGCGCCGACGAATGTCTTGATACCGTCGAGCATGAAGTTTACATATCTGAAGAAGTTGTATGCGTAGTCGTCCTTTGTCTTTGTTACAGTTGTGTAGTTAACGTATGGGTCGTATTCGTTTCTTCTTGTTGGGTTGGATGTGAAAGCTCCCTTTCCACCGTATATTGCACAGTCTGGACAGCATGGTCCACAGTCGCCTAGTGAGTCCATGACCATTATGAAGTTAAATGGTGCAGTTAATGTTGGACCGGCAACTGTTATGTATGCCTTGTTTTCGTATATGTTTACATCGTTTAATGTAACAGTCCATCCGTGGTAGTTGTAGACGTCCCCTACCTTCATGATCTTTTCTTTCTCTGCGTATGGCTTACCGTACATGAAGTATGCACCAAGGTATCCAGGTGTCTCATACCATGTTGCACCTGCAAACATTGGCTGGTACATCTTACCGAGGAATTTGATTGGTGTGAATCTGCCTGTTCTTGCAGTTTCAAAGTCAACCATACCCCAGCACTTCTGGATTCCACAGATGTTCTGGCCGTTTTCTAACAATGGGTATCTGATTTCAGTTGTTCTGTATACTATACCTGATACGACGCCCTTGTCTCCCTTGAATAAGGGTAATCCGGTGGCTGCGCATCCTGCACAGTCATCGCTTGTTAATATGAACTGAATTTCTTCGTGTGCTTCCATTCCGGTACCTGTTCCACCGAAATCGTAGTCACAGTCGACTGTTTTGCTGTATTGGCCTACTGTTGGTGCTGCAGGTCTTGGGGCTGGGTCAGTTACATTTACCCATGCCAATGTTGTGTAGAATGCGTAGTCAAGGTCCCACTGGCCGTCTCCATCGTCATAGCTTCCTCCAGCGTAGTTTGGTAAAGTTCTGGTTATAAGTGCAGTTGGTGATCCTGTTACTGCATTGTTCACAAGCCAGTATGAGCCTGTGCCTGCTCCAGATTGTGGTGCAAGCTTGTATATCCTGTCATTTGCATCCCAGTCTTTTGCTGAGTTTGAGAACCATAGGGTGCTAAGTCCCTTTGTGACTTGGGCTCCGCCTGTTCCATGCCTTATTTCTGAGGGTGTTGCAATCTGGACGTATGTCCTGTATCCGCCTGCTGCTGCATTCTCTGAGGGGTAGTCATCTTCAGATGTTTCCCAGTATCTAGTAGATAGTAGACCATAGTCTGTGTACCATGTAGCAGGTCTGTCTGCACATGTAGCATTGTATGTCGTTGTAGTTGGAACATATGTGTAATTGTAGTCTCCAATCTTATCCCATGTTGCTGAAGCAGTTGTTGGTACGGATGCTGTCTGCTCGACAGTTGCCATGTTACCGACTGCTGCTGCAATCAAAGATGCAGAAACTACATCGGATGCGTTGGCTTGTGCTCCAACGACTATTGTTACGTTTGGTGTGCCCGTTGCTGGGTCAATAAACCAAGCTTTTCCTGGAACTGTTGCTGCAGCGGCAGCGCCTGCTACAGTAGCTCCAATCATTGCAGCCCCTGCGAGGACTGCTCCAATTGTTCTTAATTTCATATATTTTCACCTTTAATAGGTTTTATTTTAATTTCTCTAGAAGGGTACAATAATCTATTGAATTGGGTTGTTTATAAATCTTTTGTTTAAGAAAAGGATAAAAATTTTTAGGCTTGAGTCGCCCTAAAGCTTCCTTGGCCACCTCTCATGCCTCTTGTAATAACATCAAATGTAAGCTGCTGTATAATCCCTGCTATGTCAATTCCAATATTCTGGAGCTCTGCCATGTTCAAATGTACAACCTCTGGCTCTATGAAGCTCATTGCAACAGGAGAAAATTTGATCACTGCATCAAACAAGGTCTCAATATCAAAGAATAGCACTTCCATGCCAACTACACCTTCCCAAGCTTCTCCTTCGCCGACCTTTTTTGCAAGCATCTTGTGTATCATTCCGCCTGTATCATTTACAAGCTCCTTTGTCTTCTCCATGGCAAACTTCTCATTCTTTGCCCTTGCTTCAACGACAAACTTGAATAGAGCCCCACCTTGCTCAACTGCTTCTTCAATCTCTTCCTCTTCCAAACCAATCTTACTCTGCTTCAATCCTTCTCCCTCGCCTACCCTATAAAGGGTCAGATTGTATTTTTTGCATAGCTTATTCACTGTTGAAGAAACGTCACCAAATACTTCGAGAAGTTCTTTACCTTTGATCTTTACATCCCCCTTTATTATCTCAATTGTCGATGGCACAAGCCTCATGCAAAGCGTGATGTACTCTCTAAACTCAGTCTTTATGTCAACTTCAAGGACAGAGGAATAGAATATCCTCCCCATCTCATCCTCGTCTTCCAATATCTCATGGAACAACTCCCTAGATATCTTTACATTGTTTAAGCCCTTGACCTCCTCTAACAGTTTCCTAACAGAGAGCTCAAGAGCCTCTTTAGAGTTGCTCTGTGATTCCAAATAAAAAGTAGCTTCAATCATATATTAGAAGAGAAAATTCTGTTTATAAAGTTTTCAACGTAAAGTTTTAAATGATTAAAATATAGAAAAATGAATATGTATAAAATAGGAGTTGTAGGCGCCGGAAAAATAGGTAGCGGGATAGTAAAAGGATTGCTAGAGAAAAAGGCGTTTAGTAAACAAGATATTATACTAAGCGATGTGTCAGAAAACATTCTAAATCCTATAAAATCCGAATACGGGATAGAGGTATCAACAAATAACAGAGATGTTTTTTCATCTTCTAAAATAATAATACTTGCTGTAAAGCCAAATTTAATTGCGCCTGTAATGGATAGTATCAAAGATTTAAATCTAAAAGAAAAGCTCATTGTTTCAGTTGCCGCAGGCGTTCCAATAAAGTTTATAGAGGAAATGACTAAAGAAACGCCAGTTATTCGTGTCATGCCGAACATTTCGCTCTCAATAGGATTCTCCCCTTCTTGTTATTCGATAGGTAGGTATGTAACTAAAGAAAATGAAGAGGATTTCAAAAAAGTCTTTGATAATCTTGGTACTGTTATTAAGGTCGATGAAGAAAAGATGGATGCGGTAACTGGACTCTCAGGCTCTGGCCCAGCTTATGTGTTCTCATTCCTAAAGGCTTTGACTTTAGGGGGCATCAAAGCAGGCCTGCCAGAAGAAACATCGAAAAAACTTGCTTTAGATACTCTTTACGGCGCAGTTTTGATGGCCGATAAAACTGGGAAAGCGTTTGATGAATTGATCAACATGGTGAAGACTCCAGGTGGCACAACTGAAAAGGGGTTAATAGAGCTAGAAAAACATTCCTTTGAGAAGGGAGTAATAGAAGCTGTAAAAAAGGCTACTGAAAGGTCAAAGGAGTTGGGTGAAGTTTATGGAAAGTGTTAAGGATAAGGCCATTATGGCAAAGGAAGCTTTCATAAAGTTATCAAATGCCAAGACAAAGGATAAGAATGATGCTTTGCTCCTTATGGCAAAGGCCCTTGATAATAATAGAAAGAAGATTTTAGAGGCGAATAATAAAGACATCGTTGAAGCAAAAAAACTTCTCCAAAAAGGAGAGCTTACAGAGTCTCTAGTAAAAAGGCTTGAGGTCACAAATTCAAAGATTGACGAAATGATAACTGGCATAAAAGATGTGGCAAAGCTAGAAGACCCAGTTGGAAAAACTCTTAGCGCTATTGAACTTGACTCTGGCCTAGAGTTATACCAAGTTGCAACGCCTATTGGAGTAATCGGAATGGTCTTTGAATCAAGGCCTGATGTAGTTCCACAGATAATTTCTCTAGCTCTTAAAAGTGGTAATGGCGTCCTATTAAAAGGCGGAAGGGAAGCAGCAAATACAAACAGAGCAATTTATGAAGTCCTAACTGGCTCAATTAAAAACAAATCAATTCCAAAGGAAGCCTTCCAGCTACTTGAAAGAAGGGAAGACGTAACAGAGATGTTAAAGCTCGATAAATACATTGATCTGATTATCCCAAGAGGCTCAAATGATTTTGTGAGATTTGTTCAGTCAAACACAAAAATCCCAGTATTGGGCCATGCAGACGGTATATGCCATGCTTATGTTGACAAGAAATACGATGAAAAAAAGGCCCTTGACGTGTGCTTTGATGCAAAGGTTCAGTACCCTGCAGTATGCAATGCTATTGAAACTCTACTAGTCCATGAAAAATCAGCAAAGAAGTTCCTACCAAAAATAGCAAAGATGTACAAAGAAGCTGGTGTAGAAATCAGATGCTGCCCACAAAGCTTTGAGATTTTAAAAGATTTCAAAGTAAAAAAGGCAAAGGAAAAGGACTGGTCAACAGAATATAATGACCTTATAATATCAATCAAAGTCGTTACCTCTCTTGAAGATGCTGTAGAGCATATAAATAAATACGGCTCCCACCATACTGATGTGATTCTAACTGAGGATAAAAAGGCCGGGGAGTATTTCTTAAACTTTGTTGATTCATCATCAGTTATGCTAAATGCCTCAACAAGATTTGCCGATGGATTTAGATATGGAAAGGGTGCAGAGATAGGAATTAGCACAGGAAAGATTCATGCAAGAGGTCCAACAGGCATGGAAGGGATGCTAATCTATAAGTATAAATTAATAGGAAGTGGCCACAAGGTAGCAGACTATGTAGGTAAGAACGCAAAGCCTTTTACCCATAGGAAATTGTGAATCCAAGAAACAGAAGGAATGAAATGATTAACAGAAAAGAGCTTTTCAAGGATGTCAAAAAGATTGTCGTAAAAATAGGTACATCAAGCCTAACCACTAAAGACGGGAAATTCAACAGAGAGTTTGCAAGGGAGATTGCAAGACAAGTTTCAAAGTTAAAGTCTGAGGGAAAAGACGTGATCCTAGTATCATCAGGAGCCATAGGTACAGGTTGCGAGGCGCTTGACTTTAAGGAGAGGCCAAAATCTATACCATTAAAACAAGCTACAGCAGCAGTTGGACAAAGCATTTTAATGCACGAATGGAGCCAGGCATTTAGCGAGTACGGATTCAAAGTTGCCCAGATACTCTTAACTTACGATGCCTTTTCTGATAGGAAAACATACCTAAATCTCAGAAACAGCATGTCCTCTCTTCTAGAGCTTGGCGTAATACCTATAATAAATGAAAATGACCCAATCTGCGTCCACGAAATAGGGGAAACATTTGGAGATAATGATACGCTCTCAGCCATGGTATCAAGCAAAGTTGAAGCTGACCTATTAATATTGATGACCGATATAGATGGCCTTTATACAAAGAATCCAAAGAAGTCAAAGGATGCAAAGAAGATTCCAGTAATTGAAGAGATTACCCCTGAAATAGAAAGTTTTGGAGGGGGGGCTGGAGATAAAGGCACCGGTGGAATGAAGACAAAGCTAGAGGCTGCAAAGATAGCACAGAAGTCAGGGTGCTACATGATAATAGCGTCAAGTGAAGAAAAGGACCTTATTTCAAGAGTCATGAGCGGAGAAGATATTGGTACACTATTTCTCCCAAAAAAAAGTATTGAAAAAAACAAGATAAGGTGGATCGCTCTTTCAAAGCCTAAAGGTAAAATTATTGTGGATGAAGGTGCAAAAAACGCCCTCTTGGATCACAAAAGTCTTTTGCCAAGAGGCGTTATTGATGTCGATGGAAATTTTGATGCCGGTGACATAGTAGCTATTGAGTCGAATAAAACAATTTTTGCTAAAGGTGTAACAAACTACACTGATAGAGAGCTTAAGAAAATAAAGGGCAGAAATACCGATGAAATCGAATCTATTCTAGGATACAAGAACTATAATGAAATAATAAAGCATGAGAATATAGGGATATTAAAATAGTCGTTATTTCAGATATTTGCCCACTTTTTTGAAAAGCCTTATAAATCGAGTTCTTTTTCCCTTTCCAATGAATACCCTCATATTAACAGAGAAGCCAAATGTTGCCGAAAAGATAGCAAACTTCCTCGGCAAGGCCAAAAAAAATCAGTACGAGGGTGTTAAATACTACGAAGTTGAAGAAGGTGACAATAAGGTCTATGTTGTTTCTGCAGTGGGTCACCTTTACAAATTGAGACAAAGGACTCCAATTAGGGACTACCCTTTTTTTGATGTGGAGTGGGTTGAAACTTTCAAGAACAGTAAAAAGAGCAAATATGTCGAGCCGTATGTCAGGCTCATTGAAGAGATATCAAAGGACATAGATACATTTGTAAATGCATGCGACTACGATATTGAAGGTTCAGTCATAGGTCATAACGCACTTTCTTATGCTGCAAAGACCGATATTTCAAAGTCATACAGGATGAAGTTCTCATCACTAACAAAGGATGAGATAATATCTGCTTATGAAAATCTAAATCCTCCAGATTATCCTATGATAAATGCAGGTCTAGCAAGGCATGTGCTTGACTGGTATTATGGTATAAACACATCAAAGGCAATGACCGAATCTTTGAAAAAAGTATCCGGTCGGTACGTTACACTCTCCGCTGGAAGGGTCCAGACCCCAACTTTAAAATTCCTATTAGAGAGAGAAAAAGAGATATGCCAGTTTGTATCGGAGCCTTACTGGATTTTGTTTATTGAATTTAAGAAGGACGGCATAGCTGTCAAGGCTTCTTACCAAAAAGAGTTCTTTGATGAAAAGGAAGCTTTGGGAATTTTTAAAGATATTAAAAATAAACCTGCCTTAGTAAAGGAGATATCGAAGAAAGAAAAGAGGATAAATCCACCACATCCGTTTGATCTTGGAACACTCCAAAAGGAAGCGTACAAGAACTTTAGCTTTTTACCAAAAAGAACTCAAGACATTGCCCAGTCCCTTTATGAAGCGGGGCTTATTTCTTACCCAAGGACCTCATCACAAAAATACCCCTCTAGCATTAATCTAAGGGGCATTATGGAAAAGTTAAAGAAAATTGAAGATTATTCTGATCACTGCGCAGAGCTATTGAAAACAAAACTCATACCAACAGAAGGTAAAAAAGACGACCCGGCACACCCTGCAATTCATCCAACAGGAGAGCTACCTAAAAAACTAACTGAGGACCAGGCAAAGCTCTATGACCTAATTGTCAGGAGATTCTTTGCTGTTTTTGGAAAACCTTATGTTTACGAGTCTATTTCAGTTGAGATTGATGTTAACGGTCACTCATTTTTTGCAAGCGGAAGAGTTGGAATTGACCCTGGATTTTTGAAATACTACGGCGATTATTCGGGAGTTGAAGAAGTCATTCTTCCTGAAATAAAAGAAGGAGAAAAGATAGAAAAGATATCCCCAAAGAAGGAAGAAAAGGCCACAAAGCCTCCCCCTCGTTATAATCCTGCATCAGCAGTTTCTGAGATGGAAAAACTTGGCATTGGAACAAAGGCAACACGCGCCAACATTGTTGATATTTTATATGATAGGAACTATATTGATGGGCGCCAGATAATTGTTACTGACCTTGGGGAGGGTATCGTTGAAACTCTAGAGAAGTACTGCCCCGACATTGTTTCAGTAGAATTAACTAAGCACTTTGAAGAGCAGATGGAAAAGATTCAGGAGAACGAAATAACTAAAGAGGAGATACTTTCAGAGGCAAAGGAAAAACTCATTGATATTTTCTCTAAATTCAAAGAAAATGAAGAGGATATTGGAAAAGAGCTTTTGGTGTACCTTGAAAGAGAGGAGCGGAGAAGGAACTATGTTGGTATCTGCCCAATGTGTGGAGAAGGGGAGCTATTCATTAGGACTGGAAGGTTTGGCCCTTTCATAGCATGCCAGAGATATCCAGATTGCAATGCAACATTTTCTCTCCCAAGTAACTGCCTTGTTGCGCCAACTGAGGACAAATGTAAAATTTGCAGATTTCCTGTTGTTATTGCAACAAGAAAGAGATCAAGACCTCAAGCAGTTTGTATAAACCAAGAATGCCCCTCAAAGAACAACTACTCAGTTCCCATGGATGGTAAAAAATGCCCAAGGTGTGGAGAAAATCTTGTCGTGAAAAAATCCTTCTACGGCCCATTCATCGGATGTTCTAGCTATCCAAAGTGCAGATACACTGAAAAAATTCTAGAGGAAAAAGTAGAAGAAAACTAATATTTTTTTAATATGTCCTTACTTCTTCAAGTTAACCAATATCTATAAATACAAAAATAACATATAATACTTTATGAATTCTTCAGAAAGAAACAAAAAACTTGTTTCTTTTTTAACTAAGCATGGGGCTAGAAAGATAGGCTTGTTTGGGTCAGTTTCGAGGGGAGAGGAACGGCCAGACAGCGATATTGATATTTTGATAGAATTCAATGGAGATCCTAGCCTGCTTGATGTCGTGGTTATTGAACAAGAAGCCTCTAAACTAATCGGTAAAAAAATAGACCTAGTAACTGAAGACGCTTTGAGCCCTTATATCAAGGATAAAGTTATGAAGGAAGTTGTGATGCTATATGAAGAGCAAAGAGCGCCCATTTCTAATTTCTTCTCTTAATTTCTTAAATTCCTCTTTTTCTTCTTCTGTGATTTCTTCAAATCCTAAAAAATTATCAATCTTACTATTGAGTTCTTTTATCATGCCTTCAATGTGATCCAGTTTCTCCATAAGGTGATCAGCCATATTATCACTGCTATTATTATTAAAACTAATAAATACCTTTATAAATTTTTCAAAGTTCTTAATGACAGAGGGAGAACATGAAGATATTAAAAACTCCACATCACGATCTTGTTTTTGCTGAGTTTTCTGATCTTCCTGAGACGACGGGAACGGTCTACTTCAGAACGGACATAAACGGCCCTCCCGGACCTTCAGTTAGAATGGAGCAGGCTGTTGAAACAATCTGCAATCTAAGAAAACACCAAGAACCTGGATCAAACATTCTTATAATTGCTCATGCCTCAAAGGCTGAGAAGTCTATTGAAGACAATTTTAATGAGCTAAGAACAGAAATTGAGAACAGTAAAATAAAAACATCACTTCCACTTAAAAATATCTTTTTTGCAAAAGATTTGGAAGAACTTAAAAAATTAAACGAGTCAAACAAGGACTCTGTTGTGTTTTTGGAAAACATTAGAAAGGTGTGCGGCGAAGAGCTAGTCCCGCCAATTGACTCCACAAAAACAGATTTCTGGCAATACTTCACCCAATATAAAAAAATAAATGGTGCACTTTCATGCTGCCATAGGGATGCACTTTCTCTTAGGATATTTGCTGACGGCTGTTACTGTAATGACAGCTTCATAAGTGAGCTTTATGATATTACTCAATTATATACAGACACTAGAGAGCTCAAAATGTGGGGGGTAGCTGGGGCCAAGTCAGAGAAGCTTGATGCAATAAGGCTTACAGAAGGAAGGGACGACCTCATGGTAGTTCTAGATGGCGGCCCTGTTTTTGTATTACTTCTATGGGCCCTATCCCAAAAAGCGCCTTCTTTGAAAAGGACACTTCCAACTTCAATTGGAAAGGAAAACACAGAATTAATCGAGAAATTCTACAAGAAAAACTGGGACAAGGTAAAGGAAAATGCCCTTGAAATCGCAAAAAAGATTGACAACGGCTCAATCAGCATGATATTGCCAATTGATGTCAACATCAAAAAAGCTGACGGCACTACAAAGACGGTAAACCTAAAGGACATAGGGGAAGGAAAGTTTGAATCTATTGGACCCAACAGCATCACGATGATTGGAAACATGGCTGCAAAGAGAATATTCTTACAGAACGGCTCATGGGAGCAGAGAGAAAATCTCGACTGCTGCAAGGCAGAATCAACAACAAACAGTTTTTGTAAGGAAGTCTTGAACAAGTCAAGCAAGTTCTTCATAAACGGTGGAGACACTGTTTCAGATATAAGAACACTTGAAAATGAGCTCAAACTTTCAAAGTACAGGGAAAAGGGAAAGTTAAAGGAGCTTGCTGTCGGTGGATTTGTTGTTCACTGGTGGAAGTATCTCTATCATGGAAAGTATGTTCCGCACGGTGTTAACTACGCAGAGATAGGAAGCTTTAGAACATTATACATGAAAAAGAAGGAGCAGAGAGGATTTAAATAAGAATAATTTCTCTCCAAAGTCAAAAACAGGTAAAATAAAGAATATGCCACAAAACTTGTTATTTGGATCAGTATTGGCCCTTCTTTGTTTTTATTCTTTTAATTAGTTATAGATTAACATTATTCAAGAAATAAAAGTTTCCAATAAAGAGCCCATCATGAAATTATTTTTTAATCTAACCAATATCTATAAATACAAAAATAATATATAATACTTTATGAATCCTTCAGAAAGAAACAAAAAACTTGTTTCTTTTTTAACTAAGCATGGGGCTAGAAAGATAGGCTTGTTTGGGTCAGTTTCGAGGGGAGAGGAACGGCCAGACAGCGATATTGATATTTTGGTAGAATTCAATGAAATAAAAAGTCTATTTGAAATGGTAGGAATAGAACTTGATTTAGCCGATATATTGGGTAAAAAAATTGACCTTGTTACCGAAGGATCATTAAGTCCATATATTAAGGATAAAGTTATGAAAGACTTAGTTGTGATTTATGATGAAAGAAAGCGAGGAATATATCTAGAAGCCTTCTTTAAATTACTTTCCAAAGATTTATAACATTATAAAAAAATTATAGATTATGTACCTTTCTAAGGAAGAAGAGCGAATATTAAATGGGGAAGAGGGATATGCCGCCCAGAAATCTATGGAGATTTTATCATCACTGGGTGACATCTATGGTGCCGATAAACTTATCCCTGTTTCATCGTGCCAGATAGCCGGTGCATCTTACAAGACTATAGGAGATGCTGGGCTTTTCTTTGTATCTGAGTTTGCTAAAAGTTCTAGAGTAAAGGTAAAATCAACATTGAATCCTATAGGTATGGATTCAACTGAATGGCAGCGGATGGGAATAAAAAAAGAATTTGCTGAAAAGCAGCTTGATATCCTTGATGCGTATCTAAAGATGGGAATAGATTGCAGCTGCACATGCACTCCTTATTTGATTGGGAACAGGCCAAATTGTGGAGAGCATGTTGCTTGGAGCGAATCTTCTGCAGTGTCATTTGCAAACTCTGTTCTTGGAGCAAAGAGCAACAGAGAAGGTGGGCCATCTTCTCTTGCTTCAAGCATAATAGGAAAGACCCCAAACTATGGACTCCATTTAGAAGAGAATAGAAAGGCCGGAATTGTTATAGATGTTAAAACAAGGATAAAATCTTATTCTGATGTAGGTGCACTTGGAAATTTTGTTGGCTCAATAATTGGAAATAAAATTCCATACTTCAAAAATTTAGAACTGGGCTCAGACAAACTAAAGTCACTTGGAGCTGCAATGGCCGCATCTGGCTCAGTTGCTCTTTATCATGTCGAAGGATTGACGCCAGAATACTCTAAAGCTATCAAGGATGATCTAGAAAAAATAGAAGTTGGAAAAGAAGAGATAGATGAAAACAAATGCAAATTGAATTCATCTTGTGACATGGAGCTTATCTGCATAGGATGTCCTCACTGCTCAGTAGGTGAAGTAAAGGAAGCCCTAGATATATTTAAAAAAGAGGGTAGAAGATTCAAAGGCGATATATGGATATGCACCTCTAGATATGTCAAAAATGAACTTGAAAGAACTGGCATCGCACAGGAAATAGAAAAATATGCAAAACTCTTAGCTGATACATGCATGGTTGTTACTCCAATTGAAGAAATGTACCAGAATACAGCGACTAACTCTGGAAAGGCTGCAATTTACCTGCCTTCTTTATGTAAGCAGAAAGTTAGATTTGGAGATTTAGAGTCATTAATAAGAGATTTCAAATGATTAGTCGTCAAGCGTGAACTCTCTTATTCCAAGCCAGTAGCCTGTTCCTTCAATGTAATCAATCTGTGTTTGAATGAGAGCGTAGTGCTCTTCCTCCATCTTAACAAGGTAAGAGAACATCTTCTTTGCTTCTTCATCCCAAGAATTTTTCATGCATTGTTTGTAGTATTCAATGCCGTTCTTCTCAACTTTTTGGGCCAGCATCAAAGCAGCAAGGTCGTCCTGTCCAAGGTGGCTAGTTTTTTCAATCTCCTTTTCAACATCAGGGACAATTTTTGTTACCTCTGTTTTTTCTATTTCTGGGAATATACACTCCCCACCTTCAAGTTGAGATTTTAATGCCTTTTCCAAAATCTCACGATGTTTAATTTCATCAAGTGCCAATTTCAAAAACATGTTCTTTCCAACAACATTTGAAACTTTTATGGCAGATTTAATATAGGTATTCAAAGTTTCTTTTTCTGCCTGAATTGCAGTCTCAATAATCCTTACCTTCTCGTCTTTTTCCATATTATATCATCACTCTTTGTTATTTTTAGTCCTTTCGCCTAGTCTATTTCCAAGTTCAAAACACTTTATTAATTCTGATTCGCTTGGCATGTATTGGACTTCTAAAGGTTTTTCAATAAGTCTAAAATCAATTTTTGAAGCTACTTCCATAAGAGCGCCTATAGGGCTATTGTTATCTGAGTAGCATGTGAATAATGCGATGCTCTTTTTCTTTAATCCAATTAGTTCAATATTATAAAATAACTTAGATATCTCAATTGGTATTCCTTTTTTAAATGAGGGACATCCTATCGCAATTGAACTTGATTCAAAGATTTTTGATAAAATATGCCCAACATCTTTCTTTTCATAATTAATTACTTCTACCTCTATCCCTGTGTTTCTGGCGCCTTCCGCTATCGCATATGCCATTTTCTCTGTGCCGCGCCAGACGCTTGAATAAATAATTAGGACTTTATTTTTTGATTTGCCTTTAATCCAATCCTGGTATTTTTCAATGATCATTTTTGTATTTTGGGAAAAAATAATCCCGTGGTTTGGTGCCAGTAGCTCTATCTCAGAAATGTCTGGAAGAGATTTAATGGGCATTAAATAATTGACAAAATAAGAAAGAGCGTTGTTTTGGATCTCCTGGATATTTCTATCAGTTTCAGAGTAAGAAGCAATGTGTTGAGAAAAAAGATCTCCAGAAAAAAGAATTTTATCATGTTTTGAGTAAGTCAAAAGAACCTTATCCCCATTAAGGTTAAACTCTTTGAATAACAGCATTCTTTTACCGAGTTTTAGAGTGTCTCCATCTTTGACTACCTTAAATTTCCAGTTCCCGCCATGGTACTTTTCTATTGCTTTTTTAGATTTCTTAGTTACGACTAGAGTTGCATTGACTGCTTTTTTCATTAGAAAAGGAAGGCTTCCAGAGTGGTCCATATGATAGTTCCCGATTATAATATAGTCTATATCACCTAGATTATTTACATCATTTATTCTGGATACTATCTCTTGTGTAAATCCGTGCTTAACTGTATCTATTAAAGCTACCTTTTCATCAATAATTAAATAAGAGTTATAGGTTGTGCCATTTGTAAGACATGGACTAAAATCAGGCGGATTCCAGTCTACTGCACCGACCCAATAAATTTCTTCCTTAAAATTGAATGCCTTCATTATATAATAAATTGAAAAACTCTTTTTATATTTTCTTGTAATATAATTGAAATATAGGTTTTCCCTTTTCCATATTTCTTTCCCTATTTTCCCTATTTTTTTCCATATTCTTATATATATGGAAAAGAAAATTAGATAAATAATAAACAAAAGGAGGCGAATTAGCTTTGAAAAAAATAAAATCTTTAATTGTAGGTATATTATTAGTTTTATCTGTTCTGGCTGTTATAAATCCAGTTAGCGCTGCTACCCTTGAAGTTGGACCAGGAAAGACTTATGCATCGATTGGAGCTGCAATGGCAGATGCAGGTAATGGTGACACCATACTCGTATATCCTGGAACTTATAATGAAAACGTCTTGATAAATAAATCAAATATTACATTAAAATCTGTAGCAGGAAGAGATTCAACAATAGTAGGTCCAGGTACAGGAGCCAATCAAAATACGGTAATTTCTATTCAAGCGGGACTAGGAACAATTACTGTGGATGGATTTACAGTTTTACTGTCTTCAGATAAGCTAAGTGGATATCACCCAATTGGAATTGGGCAAAGAATGGCTGCAGGCGCTGGAACAGCATCCCACATATTTAATAACAAAATAAAGGTAACAGGGACACTCCGTAATGGAATTCAAGTCTCTGGAGATAATTCAAAAATAATTGGAAACATAGTAGAGGGTGGCCCTCTAACTGCAGATTGGGGAAGCTCTGGTATATTAATCGCGACTACTGGAACTGCAAAAAATATTCTTATTAAAGACAATCATCTTCTCGGAGAAATGGATTATGGGATAGGCATAATCACATGGGGTAGCGGAGGAGAAGTTTCGGACACAATAGTTGAAGGTAACATCGTTGAAAAAACTGTATACGCTGGAATTTCAATTGGCGGTAAAGTGAGCAATACTCTAGTCAAAGACAATATAATTAAAAATAATCCCGCTAATGGACTAGAAGAAATTCATACGAATTACTATGGCTATGCAGCAGGAAATCCAACTGGCACAAAAGTATGGTACAATCAGTTCTGCAACAACGGAAAGGACATAGACATATACGACGATCCCAACGATAGTTACGTTATAGGAGAGCCCAAACTTGACGCAAGAGGAAACACTGGCTGTCGTTCTAATACCCTTCCAATGAAAAGGATACTTGGAATACTAAATAAGAATTCTGACAAAAACTAAAATCTAATTATTTTTTTCTTTTAAAAATAGATATTTAAAATTAAATTAATTTTTTATTGACTTGTTAAGGTCTTGAACAAGCACCTCGACATCAATCCCGTGAGCCATTGCCCCCTCCTCTAAAGTTTCAAACTGGGCAATCGCACAGCCGATGCATCCAAGGCCGTGTGACATGAAAACAGGGACTGTTTCTGGGTATTGTTCTACTATTTCACCTATAGACATATCCTTTGATATCAACGCATTCACCTCCTTTGAGAAGATATAAATCAATTTAAAAACTTAACTAGCCGTGAAAATACTCTGAATCTGATCTACCCTCCTTGTGGTAGTCGCTGTCGTGGCCTGGTATCCCAACAGCATCTGCTCTGCACTGTCTGCAGAGTTTAAACTGTTGTAAGTATTTGCCGGCCTTTTCCCTAGCTCCAGAAATTTCGTCACATGTTGGGGGCCTTAGGTCTTTAAATTTGTTTAGAGGAATTAATGGTATTAAGTTCATTAAGTCAGCGCCGTAATCTCTTCCTTTAAGCGCAATTTTCTCTATTTCATAAAGATTAATCTCAGGTATCAACACAGTGTTTATTTTGACAAGCATGTCGGCTCTTTTTGCAGCAAGTATCCCTTCCCATTGCCGCTCGATTAGTTTTCTTGCCGCTTCCTTTCCTTTGACTATCTTATTATCGATATTAATCCAGGAGTATACTTTTTCTGTAATCTCTTCATCTAAAGCGTTGACTGTGACTGTGACCGTCTTAACGCCTAGATCTGCTAACTCTCTTGCCTTTTCTTTTAGAAATAAGCCGTTTGTTGAAAGACATTTTATTAGGTCGGGATATTTCTCATCAATTAGTGTTAACGTTTCAAAGGTCGAATCGTTTGCAAGTGATTCGCCTGGTCCTGCAATCCCAACGACCTTTAGATTTTCAGTCTCCTTCAAAGCCTTCTCTAATCTCTCAAGCGCGTCTTTTGGGCTCATTATGCATGCAGAAACACCAGGTCTAAATTCACACTTGTTAATGCTTCTTGTACAGTAGTTACACTGTATATTGCATTTAGGTGCAACTGGGAGGTGTATCCTCCCCACGGTAAAATGAGATTTTTCATTAAAACATGGGTGCGCCATTGTTATATGCGCATACTTAGACCCTACTTTTTCCCAGGCTGGATTTTTCAAAATGTCACCTTATAATCTGGAGCTATTTATTATATTTAAAGGTAAACTTATATAATATAAATATTGTTACAATAGATGAAAGGAAATAACAAAATATATTTATATAGTATAATTCTCCAACAAGATTTAAAAACTATGAAGAAATATTTGGATAAGAGGGTCTAGATAGATGGTTAGTATACCTTTTTTAAGGAGAATTAGGAACAAATTCATTGCTACATACCTGATAGTGCTTTTGGTACCGGTATTGGCAATTGGTTATTACAGTATTAATTTTACAATTGATTATCTCCAAAGTGATGCCCTAAAGGTCGTAGAGCAGCAGGCAGAGATAACTGCAAAGGAGATAGAAAAATCACTTGGAGTTGCAGAAAGCGATATTGATTTCTTGAGCCAGTCTTCATCCCTTAGGGCGCTTGTCGATGCCAGGAACAGAGGGTCGATTATCGAGTACATTGTGTATAGAGAGCGGCTCATAGAAGAGTTTTATAATTTTGCAAATTCAAAAAAAGCTTATTCGAGCGTAGTTTATATTGAAGAGAGTGGAAGAGAGATTGTAAAGGTTGTTTATAATTGGAATCAAACTTTTATTGCAACGACATCGGCACTTTATAATGTCTCAGATGAAGAGTACTTCCAAAAGACAATGACTCTTTCTAGGGGGCAGCTTTATGTTTCCTCTCTAGAATTGACTTCCCAGATAAAGACTGAGTCTGGAGACTTAGTAGTAAGCTATGCAAAGCCTGTTTTTGACTCAAATGGCATTAGGAGAGGGGTCGTAGTTATTAGCTTCCCTGCTCAAAGAGTACTAAGCCCAATATTGGAAATTTCAGCTAGGTCAAATTTAAACACGTTCATTTTGAATAAACAAGGTTATTATATTTCTAAAACTGGAACATCTACCGTTGCAAATCCCTACTATGCTGGGGAGAGTTTTATTGACCAGTACAGGGCCCAGGGATTCCTTAAGATTTTATCTGGGACAAGCGGTACAATTTCAGAAGGAACGGATCAGATAATAGCATATTCTCCTGTTTTTCCATCTTCAACTGACAGGAGCAACTTCTGGATTGTTGTAGTTACCTACTCAACAAGGAGTATCTTTGAGCCGATAACAGTTTTTGAGAACAGCTTTATCCTTATAGTAATGTCAACGATATTAATAGCCGTATTCTTTGGAGTTATAATGGCAGATAGAATTACAAGGCCGCTTAGGAAGCTCGTCTACGCATCAAGAAGTCTTGCCGAAGGAGACCTTAATCCAAAAATTGATATCAATAGCGAGGATGAAGTTGGAGAGCTTGCAAAGGCCTTTGGTGACATGTCAAAGGACCTTAAAAAATCCTATGAAGATCTAGAAAGAAAAGTCAAAGAGCGAACTCTAGAGCTTCAAAAAGCAAACAAAAAACTTTCTGAAACTAATATCGAGCTTGTCGAGCTCAACAAAAAAATATCAGAGGCAAACAAACTTAAGTCACAGTTTTTAGCCAACATCACACATGAACTTAGAACACCCCTCACATCTATTATCGGCTTTTCTGAAGTAGTCTTAAACGAGGCAAAATTAAATGAAGAGCAGGCAGATTACCTTGAAACAATTTTGAGGAACGGTGAGATTCTCTTAAAGCTAATCAATGACATCCTAGAGCTATCAAGGCTTGATGCTGGAAAATCAAAGCTCTACCTAACTGAGTTTAACTTGCAGGATGCAATTAATAAAACGTTAAAAATAGTTTCACCTCTGACAAAGGACAAAAATATCTGGGTCTCTTTAAATGTTCAGGATGTTGAAAACATAGTTGCCGATGAGGACAAGATAGTAGAAATACTGCTAAATCTTTTGACAAATGCCATAAAGTTCAATGTCGAAGATGGTAAGATAGTAGTGAGGGCCTTTAGAGTAGATGATCACGTAAGGATTGAAATCCAAGATACAGGAATAGGCATTAATAAAGAGGAGTTAGATGTGATATTCGATGAGTTCAGACAACTTGATAGCTCTGAAACTAAAGCATACCGCGGTACAGGACTTGGGCTTTCTATATCAAAACATTACGTGGAAATGCATGGCGGACTCATCTGGGCCGAGAGTGAACCTGGAAAAGGTTCAACTTTTATAGTTGAAATACCAATAGAGACAGAGGAAGAAGAATGACGAGTATATTAATTGTAGATGACACAGCTGATAATGTAAAGCTTATCAAAGCAATGATAAAGTCTGTTGCAACAGAAATTGATATTGCTGTCGACGGCGAAGAGGCGTTAAACAAAATTACTAACAATGATTATGATATTGTGCTATTAGATATAATGTTGCCAAAGCTTTCCGGAATTGATGTTTTAAAAAAAGTGAGAGAGAGGGAAATCGATATCCCTATAATTGTTATGACAGCCTACGGCTCAGAGGAGCTTGCCGTTGAAACCTTAAGGGAAGGTGGGGACGACTATCTTATCAATAAGCCCATAAGAACTGAAGATCTTCTTGAAGCAATAAACAAAGCCCTTGAAAAGAGGAAGTCAAAGAATCTTGAAGAAGAGTTCACAAATGAAGATGCTTATTCATTGATCTCAGAGTTTGAAAATAATCTTAGAGAGTTCCTATTGGAGGCACTAAAAAGAAAGTACGGCCCTTCATGGTGGGACAGAGGCATTCCAAATTTCATAAAATCAATCTGCTTGAAAAGGCAAAATGACGCCATAGTCAGAAAAAGAGAAGTTTATCCACCTCTTTTTTATACAGACTTCTCACACTATCTCCCAATTGTCCTTTTCAAGAACAATGAAAAGGAGATAGATAACTGGAAGGATGTCTTTGAGTATTATTTTGTAAGCATCGGCTGGATTAAAGGCCGATTGATAGAGCTAACAGAGATTAGAAACGAAATTGTCCATCCAAAGAAGATAACAAAAAGGCAGTTTAAGAAGATGAAGCTCTATATTGATGAAATCAATGAGTATATGGACAGGCCTCATGATTAAATCCTTTTATTTCATAAATCCTTTTTCTCATTTCTAGTATTCTTTCACTTGTTGAGTTGTATCTTTTGTTGCACTTGCCACAGGAACATTTTTCATTTTGTGGGCATATTATGTATTCTGCTAGTTCCTTTGTAAGGCCAAACTCTTCTAATCTATTCTTAAGAGAAATGTCACTTCCTGTGAAGGCGTCTTCAAAGTTTACGATGTTTCTTTTTGATGAAGGCAACAAATATTTGTTCTTCATTTCGAGTCGCTCTTTGAGCCTGTTAAGTATTATCTCTTCAGGATTATCGGCTCGTCTGTAAGGTATGCCAAGCTCTGTCAATGAAATAATCCTCTCCTCATATGAGTCAAGAGATTTTTCTTCTAATGCCCTAGATGCTATCGTTCCTTCAACTTTCTTTAATGGCAACTCGACTTTTCCAATATTAAGGAAGCAAGATAGTGCCGATCTAATCGCGTAGTTAGATAGGTAAGTTAAGAAGATTCCTTTTTCTTCTAATCTATCGACCATTAGCTTTACAAAATCTATTGTAAAAAGCTCAGGCGATACTTCAGATTTGTAGGGGTCAAAAAAGATAACATCGAATTTATCGTTCATTTCAGAAAGAACTATTTCTGCTTCCTCTATGTGAAGCTTTATGCTTGGATAGTTCCGATAAGCAAGATTTTTTATGTATCCCATCTTTGATAATCTGTGCTCTACAGCACCTTTTATCTTGTTAAAAGATGTGTCCAAAAAATAGTAGTTTTCTGGGAGCGGAATTAAAAGCGAGATGGCAGATATCTCCCAGTGTTTTTCAATCATATCTATCTTTAATTTTGGATTGTGGTAGAGTGCGTAGAGCGCATTGTACCCAAACCCGCTGCAAATATCAAGTAATCTTTCCTTATCTTCTATCTTTGAAGGTATGGTATATGCGTAGAGCCTTTCTTTCAATGCTCCAATGTATGAGTGCATCGTGTCCTGAAATTTTAGAGAAAGAGAGCCATCATCAGTTGTAATAAACTCATCCTTTATACTGAGAAAGAAATCATTTCTCGATTTAATTACTTCCTCTTTTGTTAGGTGCTTATTATTTTCTGATTCAAAGTATTCTCTAACTATTGAAAGCTCCATTTTTTAATCCCTCTCAAACTGGCTAAAAATGCTCCTTAGAGACCTCAGCCCCTCATTTGATTCTAAAACGCCGGCCCTAACCTCTCTTAAAACTCTCTGAGCGGTGAAGAACTTCTTTGATGGGTGGAGCCTGTGGACTTCCTTTAAGAGAGGGCATCCATAACCGGGCGATTCGTATCCCGGCACTCTCTGGGAAATGTACTTCATGTCTTTTTTCTTTAAAGCTAAAAGTGATGGAAGATTAATTCTTATAATTTCGTCTTTAAACAATATTGTCTGAGAGCCTGTAGGCAAGAGGTCCCCAAAGGCTATTGCATTTATCCCTCTCTTCTTTGTAGCATCGATTATGACTTCTTCCATATGTTTGTGGCACCTGCCGCATGGGTGGTACCTACCTTCAAGGGCACCTTTTACAATCTCTGAGATATCACCTTCAACATATTCGTGAGGTGCAGAAAGATGTGTAACAACATTTTGTATTATGGCTCTAGTCCTTTTAGGAACAATAATATCTGAGGGGTAGTATGTAAGGGCGGTAACATTAAATCCCATCTCTTTTAGCAAATATAATGTTGCGGTGCTGTCTGACCCGCCAGAGTAAGAGACAACAACTGTGATGTCCTTATCAATTTTCTTTCTTTTGTTTTGGAGATAATCCCTAAAGAACTCAAGAATATCCTTGTGCTCCCCTTTGGCTTTTTTAAGAAGTTTTTCTATTGTGTTTTGAGACTCTAAACGTTTGAGCTCACTTACCAGCTCTTCTGTGCTTTCAATCACAGTAACAGGTTTTCCAATCTCTTCACTTAACTTGCCAACTACCCATCCTCCAGGGCCTATAAGCATTGACTTGTCTGACCTGTGGTATCCACAAATTATGAGAACTTCATCATCTTTAACCCATTTTATTCTAGGGCCTGTTGAAGTATCCTGGCCTATCTCTTCCCTTATCCTCTTAATTCGCTCTTTTAGCTCTTCTATCTCCATTAAAAGAGATATCAAAAGGTTTATATTAAATTATTAACGTATGAAAATCATGATAAAAGATGAGATGGATATCCACCCCGAAGCTTTTATTCACGAAAAGGCTTTTGTAAACGGGAAGGTGAGGATGGATAAGGGCTCAAGTGTATGGCCTTTTGCTGTTTTGAGAGGAGATATTGATAGAATCGAGCTTGGCGAGGGCAGCAATGTCCAGGACAATGCAGTTGTCCACACAGACCCGGGGAAACCTGCAATCATTGGAAAAAACGTGGTAATTGGTCACTGCGCAGTTGTTCATGCATCTACTATCGGAGACAACACCCTCATAGGTATAAACGCTAGTGTTTTAAGCGGATGTATAGTGGGTAAAAACTGCATCATAGGTGCGGGGGCTGTTGTAAGTGAGAACACAGAAATTCCAGACAACTCGGTTGCTGTCGGAGTTCCCGCCATGGTGATAAAAAGAACTGACGAGAAGGCTATTGAAAGAATAACAAAGAATGCCGAATCATATATTGATCTAATAAAGAAATATAAGAATTGATTAGATATACATGATAATATCGTCGCTATCCAAAAACATACCTAATTTCATCCTTGGGCCTGCCTATAGGCTCTATGAAAAAAAACTCATAGGCGAGATAAAGGAAGAAAGGGTTCCAAATCACGTAGGCCTTATAATGGACGGTAACAGGCGATTTGCATCTTCTAAAGGACTTCCAACATACTTAGGCCATGAAATGGGTATGAAGAAGGCTGAAGAGCTTTTAGATTGGGCAAATGAAATTGGGATAAAGGTAGTGACGTTATACGCTTTTTCTACTGAGAACTTCAAAAGAGGTAGTGAGGAAGTCAATTACATAATGAGCATGTTTGAACGAAAGTTCAAGGAAGCTGTTACTAATAAGAAGATAATTGATAATAGAGTTAGGGTCAAGGCCATAGGCAATATCTCAATGCTACCAGAAAATGTTAAGCAGGCAATAAAAGAGGGTGAGAGTGCAACAGAAAAGTTTGACAACATGACACTTAACATCTGCATAGCATACGGCGGCAGGATGGAGATTATAGAGGCCATAAAGAGAATACTTGATAGTTGTAATGGTGGTGGAATTGACCCCGAAGAAATAGACGCGAAACTATTGAGTGAAAATCTCTTTACAAAGGGGCTACCTGACCCAGACATAATCATTAGAACGGGTGGAGAGATAAGGCTCAGTAATTTTCTTTTATTCCAGTCTGCTTATGCTGAATTATTCTTTTTGAATGTTTACTTCCCCCTTATTAGGAAAATCGATTTTTTAAGGGTCATAAGGGATTTTCAGCGAAGAAACAGAAGATTCGGAAGATAATTGGATAAATTTAAAAACTCCGGATGCATTTATTGATTTGTTATATTTGTTACAACTGTAGGTGTTATAATGGTAGAAAGATTTAGGTCAATTACAAGTGTGGGAAGAGGATTTAGCCGATACATGGGATCAATATCCCGCAAAAAAAGAAAGGCCGATAGGATGATAGGCCTTCTTATTGATGGCCCCAATATTTTAAGAAAAGAGTTTGATATTAATCTAGAAGATATTAAAAAGATCCTAGAAGACATGGGAGACATTAGGATAGGAAAGGTTCTATTGAATCAGTTTGCACCTCACGGCCTTATTGAGGCAATTGCAAATCAGGGTTTTGATGCTATTGTTGTTACAGGAGATATTGATGTTAGGATGGGTGTTGAAGCAATGGAAATTATCTACAATGAAAATATCAACACCGTTGCAATAGCTACAAGGGATGCAGACTTTGTCCCGATACTTGCAAAGGCCAAAGAGCACGGTAAGGAGACAATAGTCATAGGAGCAGAACCAGGTTTTTCCATAGCCCTTCAAAACACTTCAGACTTTGTCATCAAGATGGGAAAGATCCCTCCTGAAGCAGTCGAAGAAGAAGAGGAGCTTATGATTGAAGGAGAAGAACTAGAAGACTCCTATTAATTTTTTATTTCTTAGTAAGTTTTATAAGTTTCGAGCGCTTTAATAATAGAGTGGATACAAGCGATGAATCTAGCGTTCTAACGAGGACAGAGATGCAAATAATAAGATCTCTGAAGCTTTCTTTTAGAACATATGATGACCTGGAGAAGGAAGGGGTCGGTGACTCTAAGACATTGAACTCAGCGATAAATGCACTTTTATCAAAAAGGTTGATGTCTCAGATGATCAAAGAAAATGATCTTGGCTATTCCACAGAATATTTCTTAACACCAAAAGGAATTGAAATGTCAAAGATTTTGGCCCTAATGAGAGTCTATAAATTTCCTGACGAGGGCATGACAAGACTCAAACTTAAAATATTAGAGTTCTTAGACAAAGAGAAAAAGCTTGAAAAGATAACTGAGTTCCTCGAGATAGATGAGGCGGAAGTCAAGAGAAACTTAAGGGTGCTTGTCAACACGAATCTTGTCAAAAAGGAAGAGGACATCTATTCTATAACTTATCCTGGTGGGAAGTTCTTGAGTTTATTCTTGAAGTAAGGCGATTTTATGGACATCCTTTATCTTGATTGGAGCAAGGTAGACGAAGCGATATGGACCATGTGCGACCTCATAAAAAAAGACTATGATTTTGACGTCATTGTGGGCATCTCAAGGGGCGGACTAATACCTGCAGTAAGGATCTCCCATATCTTTGACAATAAACGTCTTTTGTTGATGGAAGCTAAGTATTACAAGGACATAGGAGTTAGAGATGACAAGCCCCAGATTACTTTAACTTTGAAAAAAGAGGATGTCCTTGGAAAAAAGATCCTCCTTGTGGACGATGTCGCGGATACCGGTGTGACGCTCGTTGCCGTCAAGGAGTATATAGAGGGGCTCTCCCCAAAGGAAGTTAGGGTCGCAGTAGTTGCCTCAAAGCCAATATCAATTGTGAAGCCAGATTATACAGTTTTTAACACAGACAAATGGATAGTATTCCCATGGGAGAAGATGCCTGTGGAGAAGAGGAAATGAGAAGTTTTATCTCGATGGATATTACCTCAAAAGAGTTATTGGATAAAATAAAGTCTTTTCAAACAAATTTAAAAAATTCGGCGTGTCCGATGAAGGTAGTCGAGAGGGAAAATCTTCACCTGACATTAAAGTTTTTAGGAGAGATTGGTGAATCATCTTACAAGAGAATAGTTGAGTCGCTTTCTCCGTCGCTGTCTGAGTTTTCTTCATTTGAAGTCAATTTAAAGGGGACTGGATTTTTCCCAAGTATCTCTGATCTAAGGGTCATATGGATAGGTATGGGTGCCCCAGAGATAGTATATATCCAGAAAGATATTGACGAAACTCTGAAAACAATGGGATTTAAAGAGGATAGGAAGTTTGTACCCCACCTCACAGTTTCACGGGTTAAAAGCTCTCTAAATAAAAAATCACTTTTGAATGTCCTTGATGAGTATAAGGATTATGAGTTTGGGAGCCAGCAAATAACAAGTATAAACTTCAAAAAAAGCACACTTACACCGCAGGGGCCCATATACGAAACTTTAAAAGAATTTAAGCTAAAGAGTGTATAATGTTTTCTGATATTAAGGCAAATGTTCTAAAAGAAATAGTCCCAAGTGATGTAGAAAGGAAGGAAGTAACCTCACTTGCCACTAGGATAGTAGAACATCTGGCCCAAAAAATATCAAGAGAAAAGATAAATGCGAGAGTTGAGGTAGTAGGCTCAATTGCAAAGGACACCTGGATATCTAAAGACAGGGACCTCGATATTTTTATCGTTTTTGACAAATCTATCCCTTTAGAAGAGCTAAAAAAGATGGGTTTAATCCTCGGGAAAATTGAGCTAGAAGGATTCACTTCTGAAACAGCCTACGCAAACCACCCTTACACAATAAACAGGTTCAAAGAGTTTAAGATTGATGTTGTCCCATGCTATGACTCTATTGAAATAATCACAGCTGTTGACAGGACACCACACCACACAAGATTTGTAAAGGAGAATATCGGTGACCTCAGAAATGATGTCCGCCTGTTAAAGCAGTTCATGAAGGGCGTAGGAGTCTATTCGTCAGAGCAGAAGATCCAGGGGTTTGCAGGGTACCTCTGTGAGCTTTTAATAATACATTACAAGAGTTTTGAAAACGTATTGAAAAGTGCAGCAAACTGGGAGCATGGGGAGTATATAGATATTAAAAAGAAGGGGGGCAAAGGTGACTTTAAAGATCCACTTATAGTAATAGACCCGGTAGACCCAAAAAGAAACGTTGCATCTGCACTATCCCTTGATAGGCTCTCAGAGTTCATACACTACTCACGAGTTTTTTTAGAATCGCCTTCTGTTGAATACTTTAAGAAAAAGAAAAAACTATTTGTAAAAAGATTCCCAGAATCAGAGGTCTATGTAATTATGTTTGAAGGCGAGATGCTTGATGATATAATCTACCCACAACTTAGAAAAAGTGCAAAATACATATCCACGATACTAGAAAAAAATGACTTTAAGCCACTTTCATATGGGCTTTTCAAAAAAGGAGAGTTCTCAGGGATAGTTTTCGAGGTGGAAAAGTATGTACTCTCCCCAGTAGTAAAACACTACGGCCCGAAGGTATTTGACCGCGCCAACTATGATAGTTTTATCTCTAAGTACAAGGAGACCTTCATAGAAGGGGATAGAGTATATACCCTAAGGCCCAGGAACTTTTCTAATCCTCTAGGCCTCTTTCTAAATATCTTAAATGAAAAAGAAGGTATTGGAAAAAATATGAAATCTATGTCTTTCAAAATACTAAAGGATGAGCGAGCTTTGTCCTTCTTAATAGGCGAAGAGGTAGATATCTATATCTAACTTCTAATAAAGTATTTTCTAACCTCATCAACTATTAGTATTGTAAATGCTGAAGGGATTATTATTGCCCAGTCATTTAAACTTAGAGGAACTGTGTGGAAGAAACCCTGTAGGAATGGCACATAGACTACAGCCACATGCAAAATGAATGATGCTGTGATTGCTAAAAGCAGGTTCTTATTCTCAAAGAACTTTATTTTGAAGATAGACTGGTCAAATGACCTACAGTTTAAGACGTTGACAAGCTGGTATATGACAAAGAGTGTAAAGGCCAGAGTCCTTGCGTGATCCAATTCGCCCCCAATACTTGTGAAAATGATGTATGTCCCAAGGCCCATTGCTATTCCTCCTATAAACATGGAAAGGTATAGGGGGCTTGTTAATATTGGAGAGTCTTTCTTTCTTGGTGGCTTCTCCATTAGCCCTTCATGGAAGGCTTCCATTGAAAGGGTAACTGCAGGTGGGCCATCCATTATTATATTGATCCATAATATCTGTACCGGCAGTAATGGCAAAGGTGCTCCAGTCATTATTGCAGTAAACATGAGAATGATAGCACCAATGTTAGTTGAGAGCTGGAATCTTAAGAATTTCCTGATATTATCATATATCCTTCTCCCTTCACGTATTGCAGTAACAATGGTATTGAAATTATCATCCATCAAGACCATGTTTGATGCTTCTCTTGCAACATCAGTTCCGATGAGCCCCATTGAAACGCCTATATCGGCCATTTTAAGAGCTGGGGCGTCATTTACCCCGTCGCCAGTTACTGCAACTACCTCGCCCACTTCCTTTAGAGTCTCAACAATCTTCACCTTGTGGAATGGACTTGCCCTGTAGTAAACAACAACGTCCTTTACGACAGACGCAAATTTTTCTTTGGACATCTCATCTAGCTCTTTTCCAGAAAGGGTCATGCCTTCTTTACCAAGTATACCTGCTTCTCTTGCAATAGAAAGGCCAGTTTCCCTTTGATCCCCAGTAATCATAGCGACCTTAATCCCCGCTTTTTTACATAGTGCTATTGCATCTTTTACTTCAGGCCTTAATGGATCCTTAAAGAAGGCCATACCGACAAATATAATATCTTCTTCACTGTCCCCTTCCTTGTATCCAAGGGCAAGGGCCCTAAGACCTTGGGCAGCGTACTCTCTATTTTTAAGGATAATATCCTCCTTTTCTTTTTCAGAGAGCTGAGTTAACTTTCCATTGATAAGTGCATATTTTGAGCGTGAAATAATTACTCTTGGAGCCCCTTTGATGTAAGTTGTCTTCTTACCTTCTTCCTCAATAAGAACAGACATCATCATCTTTTCAGAATCAAAGGGATTCTCTTTTATTCTCTCAACTTTGTGATGGTGATAGTTTCTTTTCCTTGCAAATACTTTTAGTGCACCCTCTACAGGGTCACCAATTACTTCTAGTTTGTCTCCATCTGTCTTTATGTGGGCATTGTTACAGAGCTCTCCTATTTTGAAAAATAGTTCATGTTTTTTTGGATCAACTTTTTCAGGTTCTAAAAATTCGTTGTTGATTAAAGCAGCTACAACACTCATCCTATTTATTGTGAGTGTTCCTGTCTTATCGGTGCATATGAAAGTGGTAGTACCAAGAGCCTCAACAGCTGCAAGCTTTCTGACAATTGCATTATTTTTGGCAAGTATCTGTGTTCCTATGGCCAAAGTCACTAGGACAACTATAGGGAGCCCTTCGGGGATTGTAGCAACTGCAAGGCTTATTGCAGTAAGGGCTGACTCTATCAATGCATCTCTTAGCGGTAGGGGTATTAATAGCTCTCGTATTAACACTGAGACAAAAAGTAGAGAACTTATAGCAACTGAAAGTGCCCCTAGTTTTTTCCCAAGATTATCAATGCTCTTTTCAAGAGGTGTGCTGCCCCTATCCTCCATCGATATAAGGCTTGATATCTTCCCTATTGGAGAATCCTTTCCAGTTAGAATGACTACACCAACACCTCTGCCTCTTGTGACAACAGTTCCCATGAAGGCTGTGTTGGGGTAACCTTCTTCAGATTTTGACACAACAGCTTTTGATACTGGAAAACTTTCCCCGGTAAGAGATGATTCGTCTATCTGAAGATTAATAGCTTCAATAAGCCTAACAGTAGCGGATAACTTGTCGCCGTCTTCTATACTGATAATATCTCCTGGAACAAGTTCTCTCGATGGGATCTCTTTCTTTACTCCGTCCCGTATTACAACGACCTTTGACTGGACCATAGCCTTTAGAACTTCAATGGCTTTGTCAGCCTTGTATTCCTGTAAGAATCCCATTACACCATTAACGGCTATGACTAAAAATATGACAATTGAATCCTTTAGATTTCCAATCGCTACAGATAATATTCCTGCGAGTAAAAGAACAATAATAAGATTATTTTTGAACTGATTTATGAACTTCTTTATGTTGGACTCCTTCTTTGTTACAGGAAGCTCATTATAGCCATATTTTGCTATTCTATCTTCTACCTCTTTTGATGAAAGGCCTTCTTTTGTTGTATCAAGTTTTTTAAGTATAGTATCAATATCTTCTTTAGTCCAACTAGAATCAATCAGCTCTAGATCTTCCATGGTGATTAGACATCGGCTTAGTTTAAAAGCCTTATGGGTAAAGAAACTGACCCATTGGTCATTATTATTCTTATCTTAAAATAGAATTAAAAAGAATAAGAAAAGAAAAATATTTTATTTGTTTTTGTTTTTCTGTAGTATCTTAAGAATGAACTCTATTGGAAGGCTCTTCTTTTTAGGTTCTGCTTGGTACTTAACTGTGTAGAAGAAATCAGTGTATGATGGAGAATCTTGCTCCCCATATCCTGCTGCAACAACGTTGTTATTAGAGTCAGTAGTTATATCATAGCCATAGCCACTGCTAATTCCAGGATTTACACTCTTCCATCCAAAGGTACCATTACTGTCATATTTTATTACAATCCAGTTATCATCACTAGATGTTGAAAAACTGCCCGCAACAAAAATATTACCTAGACTGTCAGTTGAAACGGAATGGCCCACAGAATCAATAGTTCCTTCTTTGTAGGTTTTTACCCAAAGCTGACTTCCAGCTGAACTATATTTTATAGTAAGTATTTCATCTCCAGAAACTCCAGTTGCGATAATATTGTTATTTGGATCAACTGCAACTCCATATGCAAAATCTGTTACTCCGTCAACATCATATGTCTTAGCCCAAAGTACATTTCCATTTGAATCAAATTTTACAACTTTCAAAGGATTGTTACTACTTTCATAACCTGCAACGATTATATTGTTATTAGAGTCAACTGCAACTGATAAACCTGTAAGATTAGTGAAGTCTTTTGGTGCCCATACGAATTCTCCAACAGGATTATATTTGTATAACTTATCGGACAATATAACAATTATATTGTTATTAGAGTCAACTGCAATATCTTGTACAGAGCCGGGTGTGTCATACCATAGTGCAGTTCCAAGATTTGGGCCAAACTTTGAAATGCCTCCGCTTCCTCCAACAATTATGTTATTGTTTGAGTCAGTGGCTACTGTAACTAATAAATTAGAAGCTACATCTTGGTCTCTTAGTTTATTCCCATTGGAATCATATTTAACTATAGTATTGTTTGAACCATATCCAACTACTATTACATTGTTGGATGTGTCAACTGCAACTCCATATGCGGCTTCATTGCCGCCATAGTTAAATTCCCTCTGCCATATTACGTCACCCATGCAATACGCAGGGGCAATAGAAACTATGAACATGGCAGCTATTAAAATAACAGTTAATTTTTTCATAGTGATCACTTGATAAAATAATTGATATCCGAATATATATAAATATTTCGTAGAAAATAGGGAAAAATGTTAGATTTTCCATATTTTTTTATTATCAAAGAAAAAGCCTTTTATTGGATTAAATTCTTTCCAATGTATGGATATATTTGAATCTTTTAATTATGATAATTTGAAGTTCCCAAACTGTTTTGTTGATATAAGACTCCAGAAAAGGACCAATAACATTGCAAATGTTGAAAACGGCGAGCTTGATGAAGTCTCTTCAAACGAGCAGGCTGGCGTTGGAGTCAGGGCCTTAGTAAACGGTGCATGGGGATTTTCATCAACAAACAATACCGAAGATGTACAGAGGTGCATAGACTCTGCATACAGGATTGCTGTAGCAACTTCAAAAAGCTCTAACAGAGAGAACTTCGAGATAAATCCGCCTATTGAAAAAGGTCAGTTTGAAAACAAGGTAAAAATTGGGCCAGAGGATATATCCCTAGAAGAAAAGATCTCCTATGCATATGAGATAGAAAAAGGGGCAAAGATAAACGCCCTTGTCAAGAATACTGTTTCTGCTTGTAGCGACTCAATAACAGAGCAGCTATATGTAAATTCTATCGGTAGCGAGATCTATCAAAAGACAACTAGAGTATACCTAAAATCAGTTGTTGCAAGTGGAAATGACTCACTCCAGATGGGCTACGAAGTCATGGGTGGTACAAGAGGCTATGAGGTCTTGAAAGAGAAATCGTTGGAAGAGCTTGGAAGAGAGGCATGTGAAAAATCAATAAGGTTACTATCCGCAAAGAAAGTTTCTGGTGGAGAAAAAACTGTTGTATTGGATCCCAAAATCCTAGGCGTTTTTATCCACGAAGCTTTAGGTCACGCTTGTGAAGCTGACATAGTGTTGCAAGGCGACTCAATCCTAGAAGGAAAGCTAGGAGAAAAGATTGGGGCCGATGGAGTTAACATCTATGATGATCCGACATTTTTAGAGAAGAATGGTTCATACTTCTCTGATGATGAAGGTATTAAGTCAGAAAAAACTTGCCTATTAGAAGATGGAGTATTAAAGTCATACCTGCACAACTTAGAGACCGCTTCTAGATTTAAAACAGCGCCTACAGGTAACGGCCGTGCCCAGGGATTTTCTTCTAGGCCGCTAGTCAGGATGAGTAACGTCTACATGGGTAGCGGTGACCATAGCTTTGAAGAGCTTATCAACATTAAAGATGGGCTCTATGTAAAGGGCGGGAGAGGTGGCCAGGTAGACACTGCAAAGGGCCTATTCACCTTTGGGTGCGAAGAGGTCTATGAGATAAAGAAAGGAGAGCTTGGACAGCTCTATAGAGACGTGTCACTATCCGGGAACACCTTAGAGATCCTAAAAAACATTGAAGGTATTGGAAAGGACTTCGAGATGGGAAATCCTGGAAGCTGTGGAAAAGGTCAGTATGTGCCTGTTGACGATGGCGGCCCACATATAAGAACTAGGGCACTAGTTGGTGGGGAATAAATTATATCCTCTTTCTCCTTCTGATGAACAAAAATCCTAGTGCACCGCCTAAAACTGCAACTACTACCATTATTGGAATCAATATCAGTGTAGGGCTAAAAGGTAAAGTTTGTTCAGGAATTGGCTGAATCTTGGCGGAAGTTTCAGATATCATGGCATCAGTTGTTGCAAGCATCGCTTTGTTTCCTACCTTCTCAAAGATGCGCCTTGCCTCATTGAACTGCTCAAGTGCCTTATCGTAGTTACCGTTGTTTAGCTCAGTGTTTGCATTGTTGAATAGCTCCATTGCCTGAGCATTTAATGCCTTATACTCAACAGCCGTCATTATGTTCTTTTCACATCGCTTAACAGCGTCTGCATCCCCAAGCTTAGTGTATAGCTCCTTTGATTTTGCAAACTCCTTTATTGACTCATCAAACTGCGCCCTTAGAAGAAGTCTTTCTCCCTCAGCATAGTGCCTTCCTGCAAATATTGTGAGAAAATTATTTTTGTAAACAAAGACGTAGTTACTGCAAACTATAACATCCTTGTACCCATCAGAATCTATATCAACTATAGATACAGTCTTTATAGGTCCATTGACATTTGTTTCAGAGAGCTTCTCACCATCGCTAGAGAACACGTAGAATGTCCCCTGGTCTATCTCCTGCTTTGATGATGACCACTTACCGGCGGCAACTAAGATTTCTGGCGAGCCATCGCCTGTGAAGTCATCTATTGTTACGTATCTAACATCTTTTCCAATAAATTGCGGGTCATTCCAAACTTTGTACCCCTTGCTATCAAATAGGTAAAGCCATCCATCGACTGTGCCAACTGCAACTTCCTTCTTTCCATCCTTGTTGATATCCCCAACACCAAATGAGTAGATATATGATTCTAGTATGTTTCGCCAGAGTTTTCCTTCTAGTCCAAACACCTGAATATACTTGTATGAAGCAGTAATTACTTCCATCTGCTGGTCATTATTAATATCACCGGAGTAGACCTGCTCAATCGGGTAGACATTTTCTATCTCCCACATCTTTTTCCCAGTTGGGTCGTAAAGGTAGATGTTTGGATCGCGTTCCCCAGATGCTATGACATCAGGAAATATCCAAGAGAGGTCAACTTTTACACCAAGCGGGTATTCGTCCCATGTTTCATATTCAGTTGCAGCAAAGTCTGCTGTGTAAAGTTTCATGACATAAAATCTATAGAAGTCGTTTTCCTTCCTCCACTGTGTACCGCTTATCGAATATACAGAGAATGTTGCGTCTTTGAAACCGACAACTATCTCTGGTACCCTATCTCCGTCAAGGTCTGATGCAACTAGAGAGTTAATCGGCTTTGTCAGAGGAAAGTAAAGATTCCATTTGCTATTGCCATTGGAATCAAGGAGGTAGACAAATCCCTTGTCATTATAGAAAAGGACGTATCGCTCTGTACCCTTTCTTATAACTGACAGGCTCCTTCCCGGCGAGTCAAAATCTTTAGACCAAAGTGTTATCCCGTCTAGAGTGTATGCTTTTAGCTCGCCTGTATCAGTTGATATAACAACATCGTGCATGCCATCTCCGTTAATATCGCCAAGGGCTGATGAAACTGTGCCGTAGTCGTGCCTGAAGTAGTGCTTGATTGTAAATGGCTCTACCTCTGCAGAAACTGGAACTGTAAGAAGAAATGAAAGCGATACCAATATGCACAACAGTTGTTTCATATTCATGAATACCGTTAATCACTAATAGTATATAAAGTTATTGCTTAACGATAGTTAAAATAGTGGAAATCCATTCCCCTCTGGTGCATAAGCTTTGCCAAATCGCCTGTTAGAAACAATGGCCTGTTCCTTAAGTCACTTGGACTTTGACATGAGTTTAAAAACATCGCTATCTTAAACTCTCTCTTTATTGTCTCTATCTTCTGGACCAATCCATCGACGTTTTCTTCAACTGCTAACTTTAGGAAAGGTAGCGCTATGCCACATGCTTGTGCCCCCAATGCGATGCACTTTGCGATGTCAAAGCCTGTTCTAACTCCACCAGAGCCAATAATAATCTTTACTCCTGAGGTCCTGCATTCTGCAATTGAGAGTGGGGTAGGTATGCCCCAGTTCCAGAGCCTCTTTACTGTTTCCTTGTACTCGCTGCTTCTATAGTACTCAACAGCGCTCCAGCTTGTCCCCCCAAGCCCTGCAACGTCAACGCCGTCAAGAAATGTTAATTTTTCAGCAGTTTCTTTGGATATACCAGCACCAGTCTCCTTTGCTATCAGAGGAAACGGCAGCTTTTCCTTTAGGCCTCTTAGAATTGAAATGCCGTCTTTAAAGAATAGATCGCCCTCTGGCTGGGAAACTTCCTGGAGGCTATTTAGATGGACTGCGAGCATGTCGGCCTTTACAGCTTCAACTGCATATATCGCCTCTTTCTCAGTATACCCTTTGACAAATTGGGGAAGGCCGATGTTACCAATAAGAAGGATGTCTTTTGCGTATTTTCTAATGTCATATGTGTATGTAAGGGAATTATCCTCAATCATTGCCCTCTGGCTTCCAAGGCCCATACCGATGCCGGTCTTCTGGCACGCCTTTGCAAGAGATTTATTGATTTTCAATGCCTCGTCAGTTCCGCCCGTCATGGCAGAGATAAAAAGTGGAAAAGAAAGGTGTTTGCCAAATAGCTTTATCCCTGTGTCAATCTCATCAAAGTTTATTTCAGGAAGCGCTGAGTGCACAAAGGACAGGTCTTCAAGGTAGTTGTACTTGGACTGGACATCCTCTTCAAGACATATCCTAATATGCTCGAACTTCCGTCTTTCCGTCGTCACCCTTATCTACCTTCTTCCACTTACCGTAGGCAAAACCTACTATAAACATTGTTATTGCAAATGAGATTATAGTATATAAAATGTATTGGGTGGTGACAGCTTCAACTAGCTCAAATCCCTGGAGCAACAGCCAGAAGGATATCAAGATAACAATGCCACCGACGACGACCCATCCGATAAACCTTACCGTGGGATTCCATCTCATGTCCCTTGCTACGTTCTTTGTAAATGCACCAACTACCCCTATTGCGATAAAGGGAATAATAACTCCAAGCCCGTAGAATGCAACTTTGAGTGATGCGGTGTATGCAGTTCCAGATATCGCCTCGTCAATTAAAAGAGGCAAGATTATGGCAGCACATGGTAGCTTAATCACAGAGAATATCATCCCTAGCACAAAGACCCCTATGAGGCCATATGATAGGGCAAGCTTGTTTGTCATCTTCTGCGCGAAGTGCTTTGTTGTGATTGGAAGATCCACCAGATCAAACCCAGTATTCAATAGATTCAATCCAAGGACAAATGTTATAACAGCTCCAAAAAGGGATATCAGGTACCTGTATGCCTCCGGTATGGTCTGCCCCAACTTAAGGAACATTATAGCGACAAGAACATAGGAAAATGTAATTCCTAGCCCAAAGAATATTGATTTTAATAATATTGAAATGGATTTTTTGCTTGTTCCTGCAGTGTAAGCTATGATAAATGACAGAACTGCAAGAAGACAGGGCGAGAAGCTTGAGAAGAATCCTGCACCTAATGCTCCCATCAAAGTGATTGTGGATACCCCGCCACCATCAGTAATTGGCTTTCCTGCAATACAGCCCTCAATAGCCTTCTGCATATTTGGATCAACTTGGTTAACGCCCTCTAGCTTTGTCGTCCCGCAGACTATGACAGATGGCACAATCTTAAATCCAGCATCTAAAAACTCCCTGTACCCTGCCGGAGTGTAGACATCAACTTCTATAACTTCAATGTTGTAGCCCTTCTCTTGGATAAGTGCATACATCTTTGCCTTAGAAGCCTTACAATACTCACACTGCTCCTCGTAGAAGAATCTTATTGTCTTCCCGTTTGTAACTGGAGTTTTTGGTTGATCAGGAGTAGTTTTAGAGTTTAGAATGGAGTCAAAAAGTGTTCTTAAAGACGCCTCATCAAACTGACTTATACCTTCAAGCTTTGTGGTACCGTTTATAACGGCTGCTGGAGTAATGCTGAAACCAAGGTCTTTAAACTCTCTATAGCCGCTAGAGGTAAATGTCTCAATCTCAGTTATCTTTAACTTCCCATTGTAAACTGTTTGATTTAATTTAGCAAGAGTTGCCTTTGCCTCTGCACACTTCTCGCAACCCTCTGTTTTAAAGAATCTAATATCTATCGTCTCATCGGCAGAAACTGCCATGCTCCCAAATAGACTTAGTATGAATAATGATAGTAAAATTATATTAAATGCCCTTTTTTTCATGGTATGTACCCCTCCCAACCGTAAAATCAAGTTATAAAAATCCTATTTAAAGATAATGGTTATTGAAAAAAGGCGAAAAATAGTTTAAGGGACTGTTGTCGTGATGTCCCTTATCCTGGCATATGTAACAATTCCATCGTGAGTATATGAAATAGTGCCTGTATAAATCCCGCTCTGCTTCGCCCTTAGAGTAATGTCAAGCTCTAGTACTTCCCCGCCTTCCATATCGCCTATATAGAATTTGTTTCCATCAACTCTCCTGACAGGATCAACACTTTGCAAGGAAAAGTTAGAGTAGTAGTCATCAGAGATTTCGACTATGACGTTTGTTGCCTTGCCCCTACCAAAGTTCTGTATTTTAAGGTATATGTGGGCTATGTTATCAACAGTTATTGTGGTAAAAGAGATGCTTGCAAGTATTAATGGGAGGTCCCTTATCTGGACCCTACCTTCTGAAGCCTGCTGTATCTCAGTCTGAAAGCTTACATTTGAGCCGTTCACAAGATTAAATATTTCCTCATAGGTCTTTTCTCTTTCAGAACCTGCAATTATTATTACCCTATCGGCATGTCCAAAGATATCATTTTTGATAAAGGTAAATCTCTGGTCCTTTTGCCTTATGAACGCTATTTCAAGGGAGTCTAGATATCTGCTTGCCAGTTGCCCTGTACCAAATGGTGCGTCTGGACCGCCAAGTATAATTAGCAACCTTGCACCTTTTATCTGGTTTATATCGTCAGGTGCCAAAAACTCCGGGAAAAGCCCATACCCCCTGAAGTAGTCCTCTAATATAGGTTTAGCAACGACGTCGATGTTATTTGAAATTATATAGACGTTTTGCTGCGCCGAAATGGGGGTAAATCCACTCATGCTTGAAAGTAAAATAAAAGAAAACACTAAACTAAGATATTTTTTATTAATCATGAATAATAATTCTTTTCTTTATATATAAGTTTTATGAAAAATGTTGACGTGCTCAAGAAGTTAAGGATTAGGATAAAAAAAGGCTCAATAAGAACTATTATGATAAAAATATCTATAATTAGTCTTTATTTAAAATTTGGAGTAAAAATAAAGTTAAATGAAATGTTATGAAACATTAGAGGAAGCTATGGAATAAATTAAGCTTAATTTTAACAGCAAATACTATAAATTATGAAGGTTTACACAACAACTATATATAAAGGACAAATCAAGAGTTATTAGCTTAACAAGGAGGTTACGCTATGAAGAAAATTATGACCCTGTTTATTGTAGTTGCATTGATTGCATCTATGGGTATTGGCGCAATAGCCGGTGCAAACGAAGATGCCTTCGCAAATGCAGTTATTGATGAAAAGACGCAGTTTGCATATGAAAAAGCAGCAGTTGAATTTGCCCAGGGCAATGATACTGAAGGTCTTGCAGCTGAAGAAGATGCAGGAGAAAAGCTTGCAAAAGCAAAAATGCCATTTAGAAATCTTATGGGTGCAGTAAACTCAGCACACTACGTTAGAGCAATCAGAGGGCCAGTACCGCCACCTGGAACTAACTATGTTCCACTTCCAAAAGGATACCGTGTAGTTGAAATTCCTGGAACAAGCGGTAATAACGTAATAGTAAAATATCAACACACATATTGGGATGTAAGCAAAGGAAAATTTGTATTGCCTGGTGACGTAGCTTAATTTTTCTTTAATTTTTAATTCTTCTTTTCTTTTGATGGGTAAATAGCAGTATTCACAGATTTTTTTAAGGAATTTTCAATAGATAAGGATACCGTTATAAACGCCCCTGAAAGTTCCTCTTTTGATGACAGCTAAAAAATATGTTTCGGCATTATTTGCTATTGCCTTAATACTATCAGTTGTTCCTTTTGCATTTGCAGAGGATAATGGATTAGGAGATACAAACTCAACGTCAACTGACGGAGGGTCTAACTCTTCAACAATAGACCAAAAACTCGCTGATGAGACCAAGGAGTTTTATGATACAATGCTAGATCTCTTCTCCAATAATCAGGATAGTAATATGAGCACAGTTGTCATTCTCCCAACTCAGGACACTAACTCCACAGGAGGAGATACAAACGCTTCAACAGGCTCAACTGATGCCAACACATCATTCGGATTGAATCAATTTACCTTAGGAGAATACCAGTTTTATCTAGGGCTAAATGAAGAAGGTTACTACTTTGGGGACGTGAATGGGTCTGTATACTTTATACAGAAGGCTGATCTACCTATTTCTGTATCTGTTCACCTATCCAAGCTGATCCCAACAATGGAAAAGATACAGCTAGCCATAGAAGAGGGGAATATTGGAAGGGCTTACGGATTGCTTAACTCGTTGGAGGCTAGGATGACCGCCAGCGCAAGATACATTGTAAAACATGAAGAGCAAGAGCAGAAAAAGCTAGAGATCCAGGAGAGAAAGCAGAACAAGTTTGAAGAGAAGAGAGGGGAATCTAACAGCTCTTCTACCGATGTTGGACCAAGCAACAACTCAAACAAGGAGGACAAATCCAACAATGGAAATGGTAATCCGGGCTCTAACAACGGTAATGGAAACTCAGGCAATGGCAACGGAAATAAAAAATAAATTAATATTTTTCTTTATTCTATTTTAAGCTTAATTTGAGCTAAATAAAACATTGTGAAACGTTAATGGCCTTATTTTTAGAATCTGATTACTAGTTAGGTTTTAATTAATACAAGAAAGAAAGGTTTACACCACAACTATAAATACTAGTCATGCGAGTTAAATCTGGTGCAAAAAAAGGAGATGTTGTAATATGAACAAGATTATGACCTTGTTTATTGCAGTTGCATTGATTGCATCTCTTGGTGTTGGCGCAATAGCCGGTGCAAACGAAGATGACTTTGCAAATGCAGTTATTGATGAAAAGGCGCAGATCGCTTTGGAAAAGGCAGCTATAGAATTTGCTAACGGTAACGACGTCGAAGGTTTGGCCGCTGAAGAAACAGCAACAAACAACTTCGGAAAGACAAAGCTAGGATTCCACAAGCTTGGTGGAGCAGTAATATCTGCTGGATGGTGCCCTGGTACACCAACATATGGTATAAAGATGTACAGACCTCACAAAGGTAGAATAGTTACAACTCCAATTCCACCAATGGGATGCCCAGGCTGTTCCGGATAAATTATTTTATTTTTAATTTTTATTATTCTATTTTTCTTAGCATGTCAATAACTTTAAACATCAGCCGTATCCCTTTTCTATGGTATCCAAAGTTATTTAGATTTCCAATAAGATATGCATCAAGCTTTTCATTATAAAACATGAAAGACCCTATTGAGCCGGCATTGCCCCAGACGTTATATTTTTCAGGCATCAATACCGGTATCGTCTTAAAACTCATAAGCCCATACCCATAGTCAATTCCGATGAAGAATAGATTGAAAAATCCAGACCCTTTCCTCATCTTCTGAAAAGTTTCTTTATTAACAAGCTGATTATTTGAAAGCGCCTTCATGAACTTAAATAGGTCTTCTGATGTAGAAACTATCCCTCCTCCTGCGTAGTCAATGCTAAGGCTAGTAAAATTTGTGACGTTCTTGCCCCGAGCAAATAGGTCTGCTATGGGGTAGTCACTATTTTTAGCTGGCCTTGAATAGAATGCAAGGAAGGAGTTATCCATCTTAAGGGGGGTAAAAATAAAGTTGTGAAGTGCTGTGTGAAAGGGATTTAGAGTGACTTTTTCAATAATTAAGCCTAAGAGGAGGTATCCGGTGTCAGAGTAGTGAAACCCCTCTCCAGGAGGAAAGTGGGATTTCAAGTTTTCCTTTGACCAGGTGATAGCTTCTCTTGGACTCCAAAAACGGTTGGGCTCGCTAAGTATTATATCAATCATGGGCTTCCCACTCTTTGGCTTGTCTGAAAAGTAGTCATGGAGCCCAGAGGTGTGATTTAATAGATGTTTTATTTTTATCTCCCTTGAATAGTCAACTCCCTTATAGACGTGTAAGTTATCGAGGATGTCATCATCAATATATTTTGATATCTCATCTTCATATGATAACACTCCCCTTTCAACTAAAATCCCTATAACTACAGATGTGAATAGTTTACCTATACTTGCAATGTAGTAAGGTGCTTTTGGATTTGAGTTGACACCTTCTGAAAGATTTAGGTGAATACCGAGTCTATCTGAGTGGACAAATAGAAAGGCGTTACGGATATTTGGGTCTTTTTCTACCCTTGATTTGAAATACTTCTCAATTGAGGATTCTATTTGTTCTTTGTTCATGGTATAAAAGTTTAGAATAAGAGGATTTTTATAATTTGTGTAGATTTTGGAGGAAGATCTATAACGCGTATATTATGACTTTCAAATGAGTGAAAAATCGATATAGTTTTATTCATTTGATAATATTCCTCCTAGATGTCAATTTTTATTCCAATAGACTATGACGGGAGGAGATACCCGGTAGATATATCTCCAGAGATAAAGGAAGTTAGTGCAAATTTTGATGTGGCTTATATAAGGCCAGTTAAGGATTATTCTCTCTAAAAAAGAATCTAGGCTTAAATAGCAAATCTTAAAAAGGTTGGGCCATAGTTGATTTAATCTCACCTGCCGGGGTGGCTTAGCCTGGTTATAGCGCACGGCTCATAAGCATGAAACAAGGCTGGGAAACCGTGAGGTCGCGGGTTCGGATCCCGCCCCCGGCACCTTTTAATTTTATTCTAATTTTTGCTGACAGTTTTGATTATCTTCTAAATACCATAATTCTTTTCTATTGGAATTGTATTTTTTGTGATTCTTGTTATCTTGACAAGTAAATCTTATCGATGGTGCTTGATATTTAGTTACACTCCAACACAAAGCATCAATTTCTCGAGTTCCCATCAATACTTCTCTTATCCATCCCTGAAAAAATAATCTGCAGGGATCGTATTTACTCCCTTTATAATTAATATCTTGTTCAGCCATAAAAAGTTGAGCAAGATATAGATTACACTCTAAATAGTTAATTCTCATAGAAAATAGGCTTTCGGATAGCGATTCAGAAATAATTTCAGGACATTTACCATAATAAATGTCATCAAATGCTTTTAATAAATTATTTCTTTCTTCAGAATTTGATCTTAGTTTTAAATTTATATCGATTAATAATCTAAGATGATTAGGCCTAAATTCTTTTTTGTTATATTCCTTCAAATATATTTGAAAGTTTTTGTTAACTTCATATTCACGCTTCAAATTTTTTGTAACTTCATGTGGGCGGTATACAAATAAAATTTCACCAAAATGTGTTTCATAAATATCTTTTTTTTCACCGATAGCTAAACTATCAATTTCTTTAATTAGTTCTTTGTACTCCATGAATAGATCGTAACAATTATATACAAATTACTTATGTATATTAGTATTGATTTATATAGATAAATAATTTGGTGTTCGAATGACCAAGGTTCCATTGAATATAACTGTAGATAAAGAAGTGCTAGACAGTTTTAAAAAAATATGTGCCAAAAATGATATTAAAGTATCAACAAAGATTAATACATTAATGAAAGAGTGGATTGAGAAGAATCGAAAATGAAAACTAAACATGAAATTATCCACGGTGATGCTCTAGAAAAATTGAAAAAAATTCCTGATGAATCAATAGATTTAGTTTTCGCTGACCCCCCATACGGCCTTGCAAAAAAGAGGGGTCTTGGGTGGAAATATAGCAAACATATTACATTGGAAGAAGATTGGGACATATTCACAAAAGATGAATTCTTAAGATTCAATTTAGAATGGATCCAAGAGTGTGTTAGAGTATTAAAACATGGCGGCAGTTTATGGATTTGTGGCTCTTTTCATAACATATACCAACTGGGTTTCATAATTCAACATATGACGGATCTAAAAATTAACAATAGCATTGTTTGGTTTAAACCCAATGCCCAGCCAAATATTACTTGCAGAATGTTTACAGAAAGTACTGAGCACTTAATTTGGGCTACAAAGAACGGCAAAGGTGAAAAATGGACTTTCAATTATGAGGAGACAAAAAATCTAATTGAAGATTCGATAAATCCTCTAGGAAAACAGACAAGAAATGTCTGGTCAATACCGCTAACTCCAAAAAGTGAAAAATGGGCTGGAGCTCATCCTACACAGAAGCCTGAAGAGCTTTTAAGAAGGATAATTTTGGCATGTACTAAAGAAGGTGATACAGTTCTGGATCCTTTTGTTGGCTCAGGTACGACCTCTGTTGTTGCAAAAAAAATGGGAAGAAATTCTATAGGAATAGAAAAAGAAGAAAAGTATATCGAGATAATACAAAAAAGGTTAAATCCTCCACAGAAGACGCTTAATTGTGATGAATAATACTTCGGGGCATACTATTAAATCAGAAGATAATACTTTTTTTGCAAAGCCTTTTATGAAATGGGCAGGAGGCAAATCACAATTAATCCCTGAGCTCACATCAAGACTTCCTAAAGAGATTATTGATACTGGAAAAATAGATACATATATCGAACCTTTTGTCGGTGGAGGCGCATTCTTCTTTTATCTAAAGAGTAGATTTCAAATTAACAATTCATATTTATTTGATATAAACAGAGAGCTAATAATTGGGTATAAAGTATTACAAAATGATCCTAAAGAACTTATTAATCATCTAAATATTTTAGAGATAGAATACATCAATAAAAATGAAGAGGAAAGAAAACAATATTATTATAACATTAGGGATAGATACAATTCTCAGATAAACTCATTTGATTATATTAAATACAATACAAATTGGATTGAAAGAGCTTCACATATGATATTTCTGAATAGAACTTGTTTTAACGGATTATTTAGACAGAACAAAAATGGAGAATTCAATGTGCCCCATGGTAGGTATAAAAATCCTAGAATATGTGACAAAGAAAATATCACGAAAGTTAATCTGGCCTTAAAGAATACTGAAATTATCTGTGGTGATTTCTCTGAGTCTTCAAAATATGTTAATAATAACAGCCTAGTCTATTTTGATCCGCCCTATAGGCCACTCACAAAAACTTCTAGTTTCACTAGTTATTCAAAGGAAGAGTTCATAGATAATGATCAGATAAGACTTTCAGAATTCTATAAAGAGCTTAACAAAAAAGGAGCTTATCTAATACTAAGTAATTCAGATCCAAAAAATGAAGATCCTAATGATGACTTTTTTGATAATTTGTATAAAGATTTCATAATCGAAAGAGTAAATGCAAAAAGAATAATTAACTGCGACCCCAAGAAACGAGGAGAAATAAAAGAACTGATAATTAGAAATTATCCATAAAAATCCGGCCCTATTTTTCAATCTTCAATTTGTAAACTCGCTTTATCTTTATATCCTTCTTTTTTAACCTGTGAAGTGAAACTCTCTTGACAGGATTAGAATCGTCAAAATTTGCCGCCATCACACTTTTTCTTCCTTTGTTTACTTTGAAGGCCAGCCAGTAATGTGAATCTTCTTCATCTGCTATTTTTGAGTGGACGATTGCCACATTTTGAGTTTTCCCAGAAGGCTTGTCTTTTTCTAGCCACTCGACAATCTGGTCTACTTTTGGAGTTCTTTCTACCTTTACTTTTTTGACCTTGGGGATACTTTTCAATGCCTTAGCATATTTTATTGGCTCCACTACACCCTCGTCTTTTATTATTCCAGCTTTATGCGGGACAATCTTCTTCTTAGTTCGGGCAATTCGTTTTACATTTTCAATTGCTTGAACTCCGCAATCCCAATCATTTGTATTGTTTGTTAATTTTCTTCTTCGATTCATATTTTTCCTCAAATATCAATGCCAATGCAAATTATTAACTTATAAATTTTTCATAACTGACTTAGTATTAATTTATGAAAAAACTCCATTGGATTAATCTAAAAATAAAGGACACCCCATCAAAAGCTTTAATACCAAATATTAGCATTACCAAGATATGGAAATAGTTAAGGCCACAAAATCTCATGCCATAGAGCTATCAGCCCTCTTAAAAGGGCTTGATACGGAAGAGTATTCCTTTTCTAAAGTAGAAAAGATTACACCCCTAATTGAAGAAGGCAACTACTATATTGCAATTGATGAAGGCAAAATCGTTGGTGCTATAGGATTACTCATAGTTGAAGAGTCATGCGAGATAGATGCACTAATAACATCAAAGAAGGGTGTGGGTAAGGCTTTGATAGATTTCACAGTTGAGCTTTGTAAAAATGAGCATGTGAAAAAGCTCTGGTGCTGGAGCTTAAAGCGCTACAACGCAATTGGATTCTATGACAAGATGGGATTTAAAGAGCAGTTCTTACTGGAAAAGCACTGGTGTGGCGAGGACTGCTATATCTTTGGCAGGGTAATTGAATAATTATTTTTAAGGAAGGTATATCTCCCCACTTAGGACTGTAACTGCAGTAGAGATTAGCTTAGAGGAAAAGTTTCCGTACTCATCCTTTGTCAGATTTATTACTAATCTTCCGGGCCTATCCATAATGTCGCCCTGCTCTGATTTGATATTAACTTCACTACCTTCAAAATCAATAATGCCGTTTATTAGAAGGTATGCGCCAAGAGGCCCTTGGGCAGAGCCTGTCACGGGATCCTCTCTAACTCCATAAAGTGGTGCAAAAAATCTTGAATGGGCCTTAGAGTCGTCATCAAAAGTTTCCTTTGTAAAGACGCAGACTCCTGGGAAGTTATACTTTTCGCAGAACTTAAGCAGCTTTGAATAGTCGTAGTCTATATTTTTTAGCGTGCCAAGGCTAATTATCGGAACATAGAGGTAGTCAAGATTAGTTTCCCTCATTATAGGATAACTCAAATCAATCTCATCTTCTTTAATCTTTAAGGCATCTAGAAATGCAGGCATATCGATATTTTCTCTTACAAGAGATATTTTGGGCGAGTGTAATACTATCTGGATATTGCTTGATTTTATCACGTCAACAGTGATTACTCCTATCATTGTTTCAACTTTGAAGGAATACTCCCCGTCATTTTCCATCCCAAACTTTCCTTCTTCAGCTAAAGCATGCAAGCTTGCAACTGTTGCGTGGCCACAGAACAAAACTTCCTTCTTAGGCGTAAACCATCTTATCCTAAAATCGGCTATATCGCTATTTAGAATAAAAGCAGTCTCTGATAAATCCATCTCGTTTGCAATTAATTGCATCTCTTTGTCAGTTAGACCATCTGCAGATGGTACAACACCTGCTGCGTTTCCTCCAAAGGGCCTATCTGTAAATGCGTCAATCTGCTTTATTTTATAGCGCCTCATAAAGAGAGTAAAGACTAATTCCATAAAAAATTATCTGAAAAAAAGAAAAGGGTTTGTCAACTGAAAAGAAATATAAGTTAAAAATATAAAATATTGACATGCCTCAAAATCAAAAAAATGAGGTTCAAGAATTAAAAGAAAAATTAAAATTATTTTCTAAAGATAATGTTCAGTATTCAGATCATTTTTTAATTAGAATGGCCCAGCGGGATGGGAATTTAGAAGAAGTCATTGCCCTTCTTTTAAATCCTGAAAAACTTGTGTATTTTTATAAAGAAAAGAGCAATCAAGGAGAAATTGTCTATAATCTTCATTTTAAAATCAGCAATACTAAAACTTTGAAATTACCAGTTATTATTAATAGAAGTGGGCATAAAAACTTATATATAATCACGTATATTATGATATACGAGCCTTGGAAAAAGGCAGCCAAAAAATGGATTTATTAGGTGGTAAGTTGGAAGCGTCAGATAAGAAATTAATTTCATACGACTCTGAGTGTGACATTCTTTTTGTTCACAGTGGCTATGGGGCAGATGAAAAATTCAAGGGAAATTTTGACGTCGGGGATATTGTGCTTGATGTTTCTAACAAGGGGAAGGTCAGAGGCATCGAAGTAATTAACGCCTCAGAATATCTGCAATTAAATTCAGATATGCTAAATCACCTCACAGATTTTGAATTTCATGTTGACCAGTATAAAAACAGGATAGGGATAACCCTAGTACTAATAGCCGACCAAATTAAAAAAGAAAAAGATATCATTGTTCCTTTGGCAATGGCGTTAAGCTAATTAGATTAAGAAATTCAAATTAATTCTTTATTCAAGATCTAAGTCTTTTATAACAACATATTCTGCCAATGCACTAGGTGCTGGAATTGGAGAATTATCTTCTTTTAGGTCATCTAAATGCATTTCGATAGCGCTATACATATTTCTTTCAACTTCTTCAACTGATTTCCCAGTTGCTACACATCCTGGTAAGTCAGGCGCATAGGCTGAATAGTTTCTATTTGTTTTTTCTATAATAATAAGAAACTTATACATAATGTCCACGATAAATTATGAATTATATCATTTATGGGGACTAAGTATATTAAGATTACTTGAATGTATAATATGTTAAAAAAATCAATAATGGGGGGGTAGTCTGACAAGATTCAAATGTGAATGTGGAAGTTATGAATTCATATCAGAGCCTAATAGTTATGACATTGTAATAGTGGAAGAAGAAATAATAATAGATCACAGTGAAATAATACAAACATCAAAATACTATTGTCGAGAATGTGGAAAAGAATATGAAGAGATTGATGGAATTTTATGTAGATGTGATATTAAAGGAGAAGATTAAAATGAAGTCAGAAAAAATAGAGATTCTTAATATTGAATTATCTGAAAGGATATCAGATATAGAACTTAGAAGAGTAGAAGGACTCTCTGAAAAAGAGCTTTACGAACTTCTTAATTGATATTATAATAAAGAACACTATAATATTGTCTAGGGGCATATGATGGATAAGATAGAACTAGCCAAAAGGATAATATTGAATCCAAAAATAATTACAGGAAAACCAATTATTAGAGGTACAAGATTATCCGTTCATTATATTCTTAAACTTTTGAGTGATGGATATACTTTAGATGAAATATTAGAAGAGTATAAGGACTTAAAAAAAGAAGATATTATTGCATGTTTGTTATTTGCTTCAATTCTTTAGAGGATATTTCCTTTATGCCTTTTAATGAAGAATTTGGGTATGATTAAGTTAGAGTAAGTAAAATACTTTATCTACCTTTCATATTGACAAGCATTACACCGAGTATTGCAATTACCCCACCTATTATGGAAATGGATCCAGGTATCTCGCCAAGCCAGGCCCAAGCTATAATAATCGATAAAAATGGGGATACAGCTAGAAAGCTTGTTAGAATGGAGACTGGCATTTTAGCTAATGCGTAAGTCCAAGTTAGGTACGCTATGCCTGCTGGGAATATACCTAAGTAGATTATTGAAAGTGTTGAGTCGATAGATGCTGTTCTTATATCATTAATAAAACCTGGTGTGAATATCAAAAGGAAGAGTGTTCCGCCCCAGATTGTATAGGCTGTTAGGTCAACGTATTTGTATTTTTTTAAGTAGGGTTTTTGCAAGACAAACGAAAGACTAGTTGAAAATGCGGCTATGAGTATCAAGATTGCCCGTGGGTCAAAGGATATGCCACCACCTTCTCCCAGGGATATCAATGCAACTCCAAAAAAGCTAATAAATATGCCAATCCAGCCCCATGATTTCAGCTTCTCTTTCAGGATAAAAGAGGCTAAAAGTGCTGTAAATATAGGGCCAGAGCCAATAATTAGGCTTGCTGCCCCGGCTGTGACAGTTACCTCGCCATATGAGAGAAGCGAATGGTATACTGTTACCGATAGAAATCCTATTAGTAGGATCATTGGGAGATCCTTCTTTTCAGGGAGTCTTACCTTTCTGTATGCGCCGTAAATTATGAGAAAAGCAGAAGCAACTAGAAATCTAAGTAGCGCAAGGTGACCTGGCTCATAAGATTTAAGGCCGGCTCTAATTCCTGCAAAGGCTGAAGCCCAGAATATCAGAGTGATAAGGAGAGCAAGTGCAGTCTTTTTGTCAATCTGCTTTATTTTTGAAGAATCAATTTGCATCGTATCAGGTCTTCGTAATAGAGGTAGCTAAGATGCGATAGATATAAGGCTTACTAATAAAATTAATTAAGAAATAGAATAAAAATTAAAGAATAATAAATTAGTCTTTTTTACCGAATCCGAATAGCTTTGCAAAGAACTTAAATGGTAGGTCTTTTGAGAGGATTGTGACAGTTTCTGTATCGTTGCAATAATCTACTCCATTCAAAATCAATGTTCCTGGTGTTACTGCTCTAAAGGTCCATTTTATCCATCTAACAGCAGGCCAGCTTGGATTAAGTTCACTCCAACATGGAAAACCAAATCCGCAATCAGGTAATACAAGGCCACTGTAAATTAGAGCCCCATCCTCGCCGTAATAATCTACACCTATAATTTCGACTGGGCCAATTCTATAAGGCAGACCGCCATTTAGAACAATCTTTGAAGTTACCTCATCTATTGTTAATCCTCCAATTTTAACACTAGAGTAGTCGGTCCAAAATTCTGTACTGAGTGAGATTGTAAATGTTTCTCCGACTTTAGCTGTTTTAGCGCTAATTTTGTAGTACTCTTCTTCACAAACCCACTTATAAGCCGTCGTTTGAGATACACCAAAAACACTTACTACAAATAGTAAGCTTATTACTATAGCAAATATTTTCTTCATAATAAACACCTATAGGTGTATAAAAAGAAGTTCATCCCATATATAAATATATCGAAAAAGGAAACTCAATTTACCTACTAAATATTAGAAATAGATAGCATATTAAACTAGTAAAGGCAAAATAAGGGTAGATGGCCGAATATTCAATATCCCAAATAAACAGTTTCCTTTTGAGAAAGCAGCACCTTACAGAAAATACCAAAATTCAAAGTGTTGCCCAAGTTACAAAAGACATATGGGGCCTCCATGCAACAAATGCAGGTACCCCTTATCTATCACTTTTTACCAGAATGAACAATTTTAGCAAAGATTCCCTAGATAGAGAAATTATAGAAAAAAGGCTTGTTAAGATCAGGTGTGTTAGGAAGACCGTCCACATCATCCCAAAGGAAAATGTATCTATCGCCTTTTCTGCAACTAAAGAAGCGATACAGATTAATTCAGAAAAGTACTACAAGTTCATGGGAGTCTCAGAAAGCGAATATAGGAATACTTCAGAAGCTATCCTCTCTCTTTTAGGAAATAAAGGCATGAATGCAAGTGAAATAAAAAAAGAGCTCAATCTAGAAATAAATTTGTCGCCTATAATAAACTATATGTGCGATGTTGGAATATTGGTCAGAGGACTTTCTAAGGCCGGGTGGAAGAGTAATGCCCATACATATTATAGAATGGATAAGTACCTGCCTGAGGTAAATATTAATCAATATAGCCAGGAAGAAGCAAGGAAAAAATTGGTGCGGCAGTATCTCTCCTCTTTTGGGCCTGTAACTCTAACTGACATCGCTTGGTGGGCAGGATTTCCAAAAACTGAAGTTAAGAGTATAGTTGATAGTTTAGAGGATATAGATTATGTGAATATTTCTGGTCTTGGGGAATACCTCATTTCTTCTAACGATAAGGATCTATTAAAAAATGTGAAAGAAAATAATAAGCCGGAAATCAATCTTTTACCCAATCTCGACCCGTATATAATGGGATACAAGGAGAGGGAAAGGTATCTTGACAAAGAACATTATAACTATATTTTTGATAGGTCTGGGAATGCAACGACAACATTTATTAATAATGGCAAAATAATCGGTGTCTGGGACTTTGAAGAGAAGCCAAGCCCGACAGTCAAGGTATTCCTATTTGAGAGACATATCATTAAAGAAATTGAGAAGAAGGCAAAAGAAATAGGAAAATTTATCTCCAGTCAAGAACCCAGCTTTAAAATATGCAAAGATATGGCCCCTCTTGATAAGAGAACTGTTGGCAGTTTTATGGCGCCTCTAAAAGATATGGACGGATGAGTATATGGGAAAGGTAGTCTACGAACATGTTGAAGTAGAAAAGATGCTTCACAGGCTTAACGTCTGGTTTCTGCCATTTAGGTGGGGATCCAATGTCTACAGGGGCTGTGAGCATGACTGCATATATTGCAATGCTAGATATACCCATGAGTACCTTGGTATGCCTACAGGAGAGTTTTCTCACAAGATTATAGTTAAAGATAATGCGGCTGAAGCCCTTGATAGAGAATTTTCAAAAGAAAAGTGGAACAAGAACCTCACTGTCAATGTTTCTACAGTTTCTGATCCATACCAACCGGCAGAAAAAGAGTTTGGAAATACTAGAAAGGTATTAGAGGTATTCTTGAAGCACCACAATGCACTCCTAGTCACTACAAAATCAGATCTCATCTTAAAGGATATTGACCTCTTAGAAGAGATTTCTAAAACAGGATTTCTTAATGTCTGCATGACTGTAACAACTCTTGACCAGTCGCTTAGCGACAAAATAGAGCCTAGGGTTCCTTCAATTGAAAAGAGGCTTGATGCGATTAAACAATTAAAAGAAGCAGGGATAACTGTAGGGGTTACAGCCATTCCAGTGCTCCCATACATCTCCGATGATGAAGAAACTTTAGAAGAGATGATAAAGACGTTCTCAGAATTAAAAGTTGACTATGTTATAGTTGATGTCTTAAATTTCAAGGGAGAAACAAGGCAGCGTGTATTAAAATTTTTGGAAGATTATGACCAGTCATTAATCCCTAAATACGAAGCGCTCTACCAAACTGACTATTGTGACAAAGAATATTCAAAAGGTATTAGGAAAATTACAAATAAGCTTGTCAAAAAATATGGGGTTGACCACTACGATAAGATGTTCTCATACAGAAAGAATAAAGAAGCCAAATGAAAATTGTTTATTATGGCAAAGGTCTTAGGCATTATAGGAAGCCCCAGAAGGAACGGTAACACCCACATTCTAGTAAATAGAGTTTTAGAAGGGGCAAAGAGCGAAGGTGCAGAGACTGATTCTATTTTCTTAAATGATTTTAATATCAAAGAATGTGATGGCTGCCACGCCTGCTGGAAAGGATTAGAGTGTGCCAAAAAAGATGATATGAATAACTTCTATCAAAAAATAATTGATTCTGACATACTTGTTTTTGGGACACCTGTCTACTGGTACGCTCCAACTGCCATAATGAAGGCATTTATTGACAGATTTGTATACTTCAACTGCCCGGAAAATAGGGATAAGATAAGGGGTAAGCAAGCAGTCGTTTTGATCCCCTTTGAAGAGGATGACGATAGGACTGCTTTAGCAACTGTAGAGATATTTGAAAAGAGTATAGGTTACCTAGAAATGAATCTCACAGATCTATTGCTTGCACCTGGAGTTGGGGAAAAAGGTGCTATACTAGAAAAGAGGATAATCCTTGAAAGGGCCTTTAACATAGGGAAGATGCTATCCAGATAGCCCATAATTGGGATTAATTTGGGAATAATCTCGGAAATCCCTTATATATTGACTGCTTATTCTTAATATTACGGCGATTATTATGAAGAGAAATTACATAATAGGCCTTGCAGTCATTTTCTTGATTGCAATGGTAAGCATCGGTGCAGTCCTCTCATTTAGAGGGCCAACGCAAGACACGACAACATGCCCAAATGCAGGGGACTGTGTTGGGAACGGTAATTGCAACGGAGACTGTGATGGTGACTGTGACCCAGCTAACTGCGAAGGCACATGTCCAAACAATAACACCCAACAGCAACAGATAAGAAACTGCGGCAGAACATGCACTAGAAAATAAATAATATTTTTCTTTTCTTTTATTACTAATTTTTACCATTTGAGGATAATCTAAAATCTTTTATATCCTCTCACCCTAAAGGTATTGAATATTATGAGTGACTATAAGATACCTGGTTCTCTTTTGAATATAATATTTAAGAGTGTTGAAGAGCAGCTTGGTGAGAAGGGTTTAAGGATGCTTCTTACCCAGGCAAAGTTAAATGACTTTATAGAAAATCCGCCTCCTGATGATGACACGCCAACTCTTGACATGGATAGATTCAAAGGAGCTATGGGTGCTGTTATTGAGCTATTTGGTGAAAAGGCTGCAAGACCCCTTCTTATGAGGTGGGGAAAATTAACGTTTGACTATGCCCTTGAATCAAAGCCAGCTCTTTTTGGACTTGCTGGGTTTGCAACTAAGTTCATGAATGATGAAGGGAAGTCTAGATTTATTCTAAAGAGGGTCCTAAAGGAAAGTGAGAATCTCTATGGGATGCCCCACATCTTAACTGAAACTGACGAATACTTCAATATAGAAATTAAGGACTGTTTCTACTGTGGGAATCATAAATCAAATCAGTGTATATGCTGGTCACCTATCGGTTTTTGGAGAGGTATGATGAAGTGGGCTACTGGTAAGGACTACGATGTGCGTGAAGTGGAGTGCATGGCTATGGGTGCAGAGTCTTGTAAATATACAATACCTAAAAAAGCTATAGAATAAAGATAAATTAAAAATAAAATAAATTTATGGAACTACAAACTTAAACTGTATTACATCAAACGTTCCAGTTGAAGAGTATGCTACTATTGTGACATCGTATGTTCCTGATGGCACATTAGGGTCTACGGTGAATATGGCAGAATATGTTCCAAGATTGTGTGCTTTGATCTTCTGGGCTTCTGGAGTAATATTTACTGTTACACCGTTGGGCAGTCCCATGAACTTTATCATGGCTTCATTTTGTGTGAAGAATCCTCTGTTTTCAACCTGGATGAATGTCTGCTGTGTTCCCGGAGAGATTTCAAATGACGATAAAATCTTTCCGTCTCTTATTATAGTTGATCCGCCTGTTACTGTGAATTGTTCAATGTCAACTTTTGGGTATAGTGGTGGCAGACTGCATGGACACTCTTCGTATATCTTGAAGTAGTATTGAAGAGAAGGATTTCCATCAGGATAGCCCTCTATCAATTTAGGTATCCATGATATTCCAACCCCTGTAGGTATACCATTTTGAGGATTCCAATAGAAAGAAGCACTTTCAGTGCCAGAAACGGTACCTATAACAATCCCTTGTTGTTCTCCAAACAATAAGATTACACGACCGCTCCCCTCACCAATAGTTGTTCCGCTCCCCTCTACTCTATAATTGCATTGAGGCTTATACGGTATAGTCCATTGATGAACTGCAGGATTATTATTAACTATTACATGTACTGACTCTGTAAACTGTTGTGGACTTGCATCTCCATCAAGCATAGGTATAGTTCCACTGCCTTCATACAAAAGTCTACTATTGGTACAGCCAGAAGTTCCACCCGGTGGTTGATATGATAAAAGGTCTTCAAATGTCGGCATTGTTGTTGATGCACCTGTTGCAAAAACAAAAATAGAACCTAGCATAACAAACATTAAAACTATTGCTATCGTTTTTTTATATTTATCTCCCTGTTTAAAACTAATTTAGATTATCCAATTAATAAAAATTTTTTAAGAATATAACTTTTTCGGTAGTTGTATATATAAAATAAGAGAATTGTCGAATAATAAAAGTATAAATTATAAAATAAAAAAGTTACATGAACTTTCCAAGCTTCAATAGAAGACCAGGATTCTTTGCAACTATTGCCTTAAGGACGCTTATTGTAGAAATTGTCTCAAGCTTTAGGTCTTTTAATGTTTCAGCGATAGCATCGAGATCTTTTTCATTTAGCTTCATGAAGGCTTCCTGAGCTTTAAGACACTTGTCAAGTTCGTCATAGATGTCTGGCTTCCACATGTCGTTGTATTTCTTCAAGAAATTAGCCGAATAATCTTCTTTGGCAATTGCTTCAGCTGCGAGCTCTCCAGCATGCTTTCCAGTTATTATAGCAGTATGAATACCTCCACCTGTAAGGGGATTTACAAACCTTCCTGCATCTCCTGCTAGCAATAGATTGTCCATATATGGCTCTTTTAATGGGCCGTTTACCGGGATTGCACCACCATTTACTTCAACTATCTTTGCTTTTTTGAATCTGGGTCTTTCGATAAACTTGTCCAAGTAGTATTGGGCAGTTTGCTTTGCCTTTACTGGTAGGACACCTAGCCCAACGTTTGCCTGGTCATCTCCTTTTGGGAATACCCAAGAGTAACCACCAGGTGCATAGCAGTCACCAAAGTAAAGCTCAATGCACGGCTCAATTTCCATTGGCGTCATTAAATACTGTATACCAGACTCAAGGTATCTTAATGGGACAGTTGTATCCATTCCCAATGATTTTGCCACTATAGAAGGAGGTCCATCTGCACCAATGACAACTTTGGCGTCAATTTGAATATCTTCGTTCATCTGTTTTGCTTTTACTGTTACCCCGCTAGAATTTCTCTTTGCAGAAACAAATCGTGTCTTCATCAAAAAGTCTGCCCCGTTTCTTGCAGCTTCCTTTGCGATGGCCTTGTCAAAAACTTCTCTATCAAGAATCATTCCGCTCTTCCAGTACTTTACCCTCTCACCGTCAAGCCTTATGACAGTTCCATTAGGAGAAATAAGTTTAACAAATTCAATATTGGTAGAAACGTATCTATCGCTCTGTTTCATTTCAAGTTTTTCAAAGAGCCCCTGAGAAACTCCTTCGGCACACTGTACAGGCCCACCGATTTCCTTCTTTTTTTCAATAATAATTACGTCTGCACCCTTTGCTGCGTATCTTGCAGCATTACTTCCTGCAGGGCCTCCGCCGACAACTAGGATATCACACTTATAGTTCTTCATTCAATCGCCCCCACAGGACAGGACTTTACACAGATCTTGCACTCTGTGCAGTTTTCATTAAAGATAATCTCATTTTCTGTCATATCAATCCCGTTATTTGGGCATACAGAAGCACAACAAGTGCATAGAAGACATCGCTCCTTCATGACCTTCAAATAATTCACCTAAATGGTTTTCTTGAGTTTATGTTTTAAAATTTTTGGTTAGAAATCACCACCTAACAATCATTAATAGTTATTTTCTATAAATTTTGTCGTGGTGGTCATAATCTAACAATCTTATTATTTTATTTTTCTCATCGATAGCATATACTAAGACAAAAGATTTTGATATGTGTACTCTCCTAGCACCTTTCATGTCGCCTTTTAAAGGTTTGAAAAGATAGGGAGTTGACATGATTTGAAGTATCTTTTTGTTAATGATTTCTAATTGACGTTTGTCTTTAATTAACAATTTATTAAAAATTGCTTCTAAATGCTCAGGTATCTCTAAAGAAAAGTCGATTTAAAGACCGAAATGTTCAGCAAAATTATTTACTTTTATAAATTTACCTTTTCGTATATTGTCCAATTTTTGCTTATATTCGTCAGTAATTTCTTTATCGTCATCTAGGACTGAAAGAATAAAAGTTTCAATCTCTTCGTCAGGAGTTGTGCCCAGTTTTTCACAAAATAGCTCAAATTTATGGTATAATTTATTACTAATATTTAGACTTATTGAGCCCATAAAAAGGATTTATTTTAATTGTTAATAAAATTTTTGGTTTAAAAAGTCACTCTTTTGACAAGATAATATGTAATATCATTGTCTGAATCAACAAAAGCAAAGACCATGTCTTTTTTAACAGAATGGGCTATCCTGACATGGGCAGCAAGTATGTTGGCATCAATCTTTTCCCCTTCCATGAATACATCTATTATATAGTCCGCATGCTCCTCTTCAATTGATCCCCTGTAAACACGGAATGCGCAGCCATATTTGAATGCAGTTTTTACATGATATCCTTTTTCTTTTAGATCTTTAAAGACAACATACTTTCCAAAGATATTCTGCTCACTGCTTCCAATCTTTAATAGCTCTTCAAAAGAGAGTTCTTCTTTGTCTGATATGACTTTTATTAATCCCCTTTCAGAAAGGTAAAGCGCTTCGACGACTGTCAGGTATAACTTTTTTTCTATTAGCTCTCCAAATCCCCTTTTTCTGTGGATCTTACTTACTGCGTCTTGGTCATCGATTATTGCCCTATTTTCAACGAGAGTGGCAGAAAACATGAAATAAATATGATTTTAGATGTTAAAAGCTTTCTTAATTAACTAGAGCATTAAAATAAGAATTCTAAATTTAACTAATTTGGGTTCTAGTTTAAAATAATGGAGGATTACGATTAACCGCTCTTTTTTAGTTTCTAATTTTATTTCTAGACCGTTTGCACTAATCCAATTCAAATTTTCACGTTTTTACTCAGATTTTGGACAAT